>DATBBY010000153.1:0-2916 GCA_036270765.1 Candidatus Acidiferrum sp. | reverse complement strand
CTTCATGGCATATCCGGGCGTGTTCATGCTCGACGATGGCAGTATCTTCAAAGCTTTGCAGACCACTTCGAAAAATGGCGGGCTGGTCTGCATGCACGCCGAAAACGGTAGCGCGATTGATGTCATCGTGCAGCAGGCCCTGGCCGAGGGTAAACGGGCGCCAAAGTATCACGCTCTCACTCGGCCTACCACTGCCGAGGCCGAGGCGGTGGGGCGCGCCATTGCGCTGGCGGAGATGGCGGGCGCCCCGATTTACATCGTTCACCTAAGTTGCAATGATGCGCTCGAGAAAGTTCGCGAAGCCCGCGACCGCGGCTTACCCGCCTATGCGGAAACGTGCCCGCAATATCTGTACCTCTCTCTGGAAAATATGGACGCGCCCGGATTCGAAGGCGCCAAATATGTCTTCACGCCGCCGCTACGCGAGAAATGGCACCAGGAAAAACTTTGGCAAGGTTTAGCTCGCGACACGTTGCAAGTCGTTTCCACCGATCACTGCCCATTCTGCTTTAAAGAGCAAAAGGAAATGGGCAAAGACGATTTCACCAAAATTCCCAACGGCGGACCCGGCATCGAGCACCGCCTGAGTCTCATCTACACAGGCGGGGTTCACGGAAAACGATTTAGCGCAAATCGCTTTGTCGAAATCGTCTCGACGGCCCCGGCAAAACTTTTTTGACTGTATCCGCGCAAAGGCACGATCGCCGTCGGCTCCGATGCCGACCTCGTGATCTTCAATCCCGATCAGGAAGAAACCATCAGCGCGAAGACGCATCACATGCGCGTGGATTATTCCATGTTCGAGGGCATTCGCATCAAAGGGATGCCGCGCACCGTGCTGTCGCGCGGGCGCACCGTGATCGATTCCGGAAAATTCGTGGGCCGCGCCGGCTCCGGCCAATTCCTACGCCGTCAAACCTACTCGGGCCTGTAGGTCACTTTTTTCATTTACCGCCAGGGCCGGGAGCTTCAAGCGCGCGGGGCTTTTTTCTCATACGTATCGTAGCTTGCGGCGATGGCGCGGATTTCCTCGAGAGTTTGGTCGCGGCACACGACGCCATTTTCCAGGACAGTTTCGAGCTGGTCGTCCTGCCTGGCTGCAGTTTTGTCATCGACCTTTACCGTCACAAATTCCCGGCTGTCCTTGAGCAAGACGAATCGTCCGGCCCGTGAGTCTTTGCCGGGGTCGGTTATCGGTTGCTTGTAGACGTCGTGCCATTGGCCATTGATGTCGATCGCGGAGCACTTCAGCGCAAACCGCAGCGTGTCGCGATTGACTTGTTGCAGGAGCGCGCCGCCCATGCCGAAGCTCCAGTTGTCCATGGACCAGCCTTTGCGCGTTAGCTGGAAAATCATATTTTGAATTGTGTGGTAATTCACGCCGTCGCCCTGAATGAAACGAACCGCCGGAGCGATTACCTTCCAGCCCTTGCGGTTCACCTCATAGCCGAATTTTTCCGCGGCAATGTTGAAAATCTCTTCGAGAACACTAACGGCGTCTCCACTGTCGGGGCGAATCACTAACGTACCTTTGCGATGCAGCACTTTGTCGCGCAGCTTACCGCCCCACAAATTACGCACGGCGTTGAAAATGTCGTAGGAATCGCTTACGCAAGCGACGATGCCCTCCGGAAGGTTGTCGAGCACATTTTCAAAAGCATCGACCTCGTGATTCTTGCCCCACGCCGTCATCGCGGAGTGCTCGGAAGCGGGGATGCTGATGCCTGGCATGTCCGCGTGGTAATACTGCTGCAGCAGCTCGATGGCCGCGAGGTTGTCCGTGCCGAAAAAATTGAACAGATGCGCGGCGCCGCCGATAGCAGCGGATTCGCGGCTGCTTACGCCGCGAAAGCCAAAGTCATGCAACTTGTAAGGCAATAGCGACGGATCACCGGTGCGTACCAAAGCTTCGCCGACCGCCTGCTTGATGGCGCGGCTCAACGTCGCAACCGTGACCGGATACCAGACCTGGAGCAGGACGGTTTCCGCCCAATTGGTCAGCCAATAAAATTCCGGGTCCGTGTTTTCGATGGTGATGATGGCGTTCTGCGCGCCCACTAGCGTTCCTTCCCTGACCGCCTTTATTCGCAGCGGCAGGACTCCACCGTACTTGGCATGCAGACTTCTCCACCCTTCGTAATTGAAGCACTTGGGATTGCCAGAAAAGTGCTTGTCCGCGAATTGCCGCGCCTCTTCGACATCCTCCGCGGTTAAGACCTTTCCCGCAAAGTTCGCTTTTACGATGTACTGCAGTCCCGCCACTTGCACGTGGTCGAAGAAACCGCCGCGCGAGCAAACGTAGGAATAAATGAAGCGCGTGTTCGGCGGATATTGCCACCAGTGCGTGAGTTTGTAGCTATCGGTGTTGAGAATCGGGTTGAGTCGAAGGGGCTGGATTTGGCCCTCCTATTTTGTCCGCTGTTCCTGTTGTGTAACCCCCACAGCGAAGTTGCGAAACATCCTCATGGCTGGTCATGGCTGGTCTAGCGTGAAGGCGAGGTAGAGAAGACGCTGGTCACGCTGAATTTGCAACACAACCGGTGCGCCGGGTTGCAGCGCGCTTAGGGTGGAGCGAAGACGATCGAGCGTGGTCATGGGCTGGCCATTCAGAGTGCGGATTACGTCAGCGACGTTGAGCGCGATATCCGCGCCAGCCTCTGTAGAACGAGCTACGACAATGAGCCCGAAAGGATCGCGAAGATCATCTATCATTGCGGCGATTTTAGAGTCGATTTCAACGCCTATGATGCCGAGCGGACGCACGAGATTTTTCTCGGGGTCGGCGAGCGAAGTAATCTGATCCATTTCGTGCGGAGCCTGGACGACGGGAATATCAAAAGCGAGGCGGTCCTTGCTGCGCAAAACTTCGAGGTGAACTTTGGAGCCGGCATCCACGGACATCAATCGGAACGAAAC
>DATBBY010000152.1:0-2882 GCA_036270765.1 Candidatus Acidiferrum sp. | reverse complement strand
CTTGCTTCCGAATGAAAGCAGCGATTACATCGTAGGGAACCAAGGTGACTCCGCGCATTTTGCCGCGTTGCCGAATGCGCTTGAGACACCAATACCCAAGTTTCTCGCCCTCGTAATAGTACGATCGCCCCAAACCGAAGTACGGATCGCCGCCCGACTTCGGAAGTCTAAAAAACTCGGGGCCGCGCGGGGCATTAAGCGCCGCCTCGCTTGGCGCTACAGTTGTTGCCGGTTGTTCGCCGGTTTTAGTTAAGTTTGCCATGCAGCCATTAAAACAGGCGACAAGGCCAAAAACAAAAAGCCCCCTGTAAACTTCACGGGGCTTTTCAGCGCTGCTACGCTAGGTAAATTTAGATGTAAACCGAAAATTTTCGATTCGGCGGACAATGGCGGACAATGGCGAATTTCAGTGGGCGCGTTATGACTTTGCCACACCACTGTTATGACTTCAGAGCCGCTTTGCCTCTGATTTACCTATGAAAATGAGCGGGCAACGGGAATCGAACCCGCATGGCCAGCTTGGAAGGCTGGAACTTTACCATTAAGCTATGCCCGCGTTTTCTAGGAAGTGAAAGGTGACTTGTGACCAGTGACTAGTCAAAGTCATTGACGGCACGTTGTGGCGCGACCAGCGGTCGCGCCCTATCCCTATCCTTCGAAAGCGGTGGCGACCAGCGTAGCGTTGTGGCCGCCAAAGCCGAAGGAGTTATTGAGAGCGACGCGTACTTTCTTTTCGCGGGCGACGTTCGGTGTGTAATCGAGATCGCATTCTTCGCCGGGATTTTCCAGATTGATTGTGGGCGGAATTACTCCATCTCGGATTGCAAGAGCGCACGCGGCCATCTCGACTCCGCCGGCGCCGCCTAACAAATGGCCGGTCATCGATTTGGTGGAGCTGATGGGAACCTTATAAGCGGTGTCTCCGAACACCTGCTTGATCGCGCGGGTCTCGCAGATGTCACCGATATCGGTGGAAGTGGCGTGGGCGTTAATGTAATCGACCTGATCCGGGGAGATGCGGGCGTGCTCGAGCGCGAGTTGCATGGCGCGCGCTGCGCCTTGACCGTCCGGCGGCGGGGCCGTCATGTGGTAAGCGTCCGCGGAGACGCCGTATCCTGTGAGTTCGCAGTAAATCTTCGCGCCGCGCGCTTTGGCATGCTCCAATTCCTCCACCACGACAACTCCTGCGCCTTCGCTCATCACAAAACCGTCGCGATCACGATCGAATGGCCTGGAAGCCCGTTCAGGCTCGTCGTTGCGGGTGCTGAGCGCCTTCATAGCTGAGAATCCTGCAAGACCAATCTCGACAATGCACGCCTCCGAGCCACCTGCGAGAAAGACATCCGCGTCACCAAACTTGATAATTCGCCACGATTCACCAATGGCGTTGTTCGATGTCGCGCAAGCTGTGACAATACACAAATTAGGCCCGCGCAGGTTGAACTCCATGGAGATGATGCCAGTGGCCATATTGCCGATCAGCATCGGAATAGTGAACGGCGAAGTTCGCGAGGGACCTTTCGTCAACAGGATCGTCAGTTGCTCCTGAAGTGTTTTTAGTCCGCCGATTCCAGTGCTAACGATGACGCCGAAACGGTCGCGCCGTTCGAGGTTTTCGATATCAATCCCGCTGTCCGTGACTGCCATTTTTGCCGCCGCCATTGCAAGCTGGGTGAATCGATCGGTCCGGCGGAGGTCCTTCGGATTTTTGAAGAATAGTTTCGGATCGAAATTGCGGACTTGCCCACCAATTTTGCAATCGTATGCACTGGTGTCGAACGAATCGATTGCATGAATACCGCTGACCCCGTTCTTGAGATTAGACCAAAACGTCTCGACGTCGTTGCCAAGCGGCGATAGGGAACCCAGACCCGTAATAACAACTCTGCGATGGTTATTCATTTAGCGATTTAAGGGTCTAAATGGTCGAGCGATCTAACGTGAGGTCAATCGTTAAATCTCTGAATTACTGAATCGCTTAGGAGTCTTAGCTGGTTCCCATTCCGACGCTTTGGACGCTTTGGAAGAGCTTGCCTTCGGTCTTGATGGAAGGCGCAATAATAATCTCCGTTTGTTGAAACTCAGCAATGTTGCGCGTGCCGACGTTGCCCATGCACGTGGTGATGGCGCCAACCAAGTTCTGGCTGCCATCGTCGACTTCTGCCGGCCCAAACAAAATTTGTTTGAGCGAACCCGTAGTGCCGACTCTGATGCGGGTCCCTCGTGGAAGATTTGCGTGCGGCGTGGCCATTCCCCAATGGTAGCCGCGGCCAGGAGCTTCGTGCGCCTTTGCGAACGCGCTGCCGACCATGACCGCATCTGCGCCACAGGCCAGCGCCTTGCAAACATCACCGCCTTTGCTCATCCCGCCGTCAGTGATGATCGGCACGTACCGTGACGTTCTTTTGAAATAAGCATCACGCGCGGCCGCACAATCAACCGTTGCGGTGACCTGCGGAACACCGAGCCCAAGCACGCCGCGCGACGTGCAAGCCGCTCCCGGTCCGACGCCGACTAAAATTGCAGCCGGGCCACACTCCATGATCTCGAGGGTCACGTCATAGCCGACCGTGTTCCCGACGATCACCGGGATGCGCATTTCACGGCAAAACTTTTCCAAATCAAGCGACTTATACTCCGACGAAATGTGTCGCACCGTGGAAACCGTGCTTTGCACGACGAAAACATCAGCCCCAGCATCTTGCGCGATCCTGCCAAGTTCAGCGGCACGCTGTGGAATAGAACTTACCGCAGCCAATACGCCGCCGTCTTTGATCTGGCGCACACGCGCTGCGATCAGATCCTCCTGGATGGGTTCCTGGTAGATCCGTTGCAGCAGTGCAGTAATTTCGGACTTATTGGCTTCGACGATCTTTTGCAGT
>DATBBY010000151.1:0-1756 GCA_036270765.1 Candidatus Acidiferrum sp. | reverse complement strand
CACGATGCGGAAGAATTGTCGGCGCTGAGCGCGTCCGTGCGGTCCGATTTGCAGCAACTAGGGAAGGGCTTTCTCCCCAAGGAACTGCATGCCAATCTGAAAAAAATGGAGAAACTTTCGAAGAAGCTGCGGCAGGAGATGAATCCATAATGTTGGCGCCTGGTTGCGCTCTACCGGGCCGCGCCCACCGTTTGCGCCGGCACGGTTTTCGAGCCGGAGCGCAGCCACCAGATAATCCCGCCGCCGATTACCAGGCCGATGGCAATCAACTGCGTGCCTGACATCGCTCCGCCAAACACGGAGCCGCGGCCCGGATCGTCGCGCAGGAATTCCAGGAAGAATCGCGCTACGCCGTAGATCATCAGGAAAGCGCCGAAGACCTGGCCATCGAATTTTCGGCGCTTCAGCAGCCACATCAGGAAGAAGAAGTTCGCCAGCTCAACTGCGAATTCGAATAGCTGCGTCGGTTCCAGAGGAACATTCAGCGGAGTGCCAGTAATTTTGTTGGCCAGCGGATTGTGAAACACCACTCCCCAAAAGTGATGCGTTTCCTTGCCATAGCAGCAGCCCGCGGCAAAGCATCCAAGCCGCCCAATGGCGTGACCCATTGCCAGTCCGGGGGCAAACGCGTCGCAGGTTCCAAGCGCGGGCATGTGATTTTTACGGATGTACCACGCTGCCGCGAGGAATGCGGCCAGGAGGCCGCCGGAAAAAACTCCCCCGGCTTGCAGCGTCTCGATGCTGAAGATGTCGCGCAGCGACATGCCTTCGTTTATTACATAGAGGACCTTCGCGCCCACGATTCCGCACAGCACCACCAGAATGCCAAGATTCCAGGCCTTCTCGCCGTCGATGCCGATGCGCTCGGAGTTGCGGACACTGATCCACAGGCCGATCAGCACTCCCATGGAAACCAGCACGCCGTAGGTTGGCAAAAAAAAGCGGCCGAAATGCAGTAATTGTGGGTACACAGTGTCGTTAGATGCGGAAAAGCTGGGATTTGCTACCTGAACCAGTGTAACAGCACGTAGCCGCGGACGCCTTCGTCCGCGCGCACAATTCGCATTCGCGTTTCACGCCCCGGACGTAGGCGTCCGGGGCTACGTAGTCTTTGGGAGGGTAAGCATCAAGGTCAAAGGCAAGCGGGCAGGAGTGCCCGCTCCACACAACCTCAGCAGCAATTCGCCGACGGGGGCGTCCGCGCTACATAAAAAATCAAGCCGACCCACTGTGCCGTGTGACGGGCCGAGAATGAACCGTCAGGTAGACGTTGGGAACCCGCCGAGACCCTTTAGGCATCTCCGCATGGCGGAGCGTCGCACACCGGATCCTAGTTCGAGTCGAGCCCCCGTTCATTCAGCATTGGTTCAAAAATCGGTTACCGCCATCACCAACCCCGCAGGCCGGCTTTCACATTGCATGCTAGGAGAACTCGCTTCGATTGGCAATAGCCCGGGCGCAAATAGTTGGCAGAACAGTTGCAACCAAAGTAATGGGCGAACCGGATTCCGCACCTGCCATTGGAAAATAGTTTCCCTTTTTGAACTACTTAACTGTTTCCGCCACCCAATAACTTTCTCGGGCCAATACCACTTGATTGCCAGGATCCCTCAATCGCACCCGAATCTGATGCAGTCCCGGATGCGGATTCTTCGGCTCGATGCTCAACACGTGCCGGCTGTGCAAATGATTGGTGAAGTCGATCATGCGCGCGTCAAAGTTTTTCCCGGTCGCGAACGTTTCATACTCGCCCCCA
>DATBBY010000150.1:0-19742 GCA_036270765.1 Candidatus Acidiferrum sp. | reverse complement strand
CGCTATCTTTCTTTGCGGAGTGCTCACCTGCCGCGCTTATTTTGACGACGCTGAAATCTACGAACTCGCCACCACAATTTTTGAGCGCGTCGATTGGCTCTGGATGTTGCAGGGCTACAAAACTCTTGCCATGGGCTGGACTCCTGAGCACGGCTTCATTAAGACCCGCTGGGACGGTTACAGCGAACAGATGATGCTTTATCTCTTAGGTCTGGGCTCCGCAACCCACACTCTGCCCCCTGCCACTTGGTCTGCATGGTCGCGGCCCATTTTCGAATTCAACGGCATCCGCTACATCAGCGGCAAAGCGCCCCTTTTCATCCATCAATATTCCCACGCCTGGTTTGATTTTCGCGGACGCCGCGATCACTATGCCGACTATTTCACCAATTCCGTAATCGCCACCAAAGTTCACAAATTGTGGTGTCTTGAATTGGCCCAGCAGTTCCCTGATTACACGGAAGACTTGTGGGGCATCACCGCCTCCGACTCCGTTCGCGGCTACACCGCTTGGGGCGGTCCTCCGGAAATGGGTCGCATCGACGGCTCGGTGGTTTCGTGCGCCACCGCAGGTTCCTTGCCATTCTTGCCACAGGAGTGCCTGCGCGTTTTACGCTATATGCGTGAAAATTACGCCCAAAAAGCCTGGCGCACCTATGGCTTCGTGGACGCTTTCAATCCCCTCACCAATTGGTACAGTGCCGACGTGCTCGGCATTGATTTGGGCATCACTATCCTGATGGCGGAAAATGCCCGCACCGGCTTCGTCTGGGAACAGTTCATGAAAAACGACGAAGCCATCCGTGGAATGACCCGCGCCGGCTTCCACGAATTAGTCACTCCTCTATCGCTTAATTCCTGAGCAGTTTTTTCGCTGCGAGTTTGCGCGATTAGTAGTTAGTTCGCAACTTCAATCAGAGCCAGCGAATGCGGCTGCAGCGTCAATTTCATTTCCCCATGTGAAAGGATCTGTTCCTCGGCTGCGGGCATCGCGGCGGTCTTCCGCAATGTCTCGATTTGTTGTCGGGAAGGGAATCGCGGGCTTCCCATTTTTTCGTAGGTGGGCAGCGGCGACCCGTGCTCTTTATCGACGATTGTGACCCGCACCTTACCTGCTTTCACTCCCGTAAAATGCACCGCAAATGTCTTCGGCGATCCTGCCTCCTCCGGCAAGAACAAACTCCATACCGCCACCGCCAGCGCTCCATTCTTCCGTTTCGTCACCAGCACGCTATCGGATTTCACTTCCAGCCGTGTATCGCCCAACCGGTGCAACAGCGCAAAATCATTGAACGCCGGCTTGGGAATGCTCTCCTCCGCCAGCAATCCAAATCCCCCATAAAAAGGAGTCTTTACCACCCCTTGCTCCTCAAACACGTCCGAGAAGTCCCAGTAACTCATCATCGTGGTCAGGCCGTCGCACTCCCGGATCGTGTTCGCAAGATATGGCCCCATGTACGCCGAATCCGTCACCGCCGGGGTGTTGTCGTAAGCCGCGTTGTACTCCGACCAGATCAGCGGCATGTTTGGATATGCCGAAGCCGCGATCTGTTGATGAACCTTTTTCACTGCGCGGCAAACCATCTCATTGCGCGAAATTTTCTCTTCCGTCCCAAAAACGTCCTTTGCGGAGTCATTTCCATAAACGTGCGTCGACACGAAATCCACCGGCACGTTTTTCTCTTTGCAATGTGCCAGGAACCGGTCTGCCCACGCGGCTTGCGCCGTTGCAGGGCCTCCCACGCGCAACCTTGGGCTGACCCGCTTCACCGCTCGCACCGCATGATCGTACAAATCGAAATACGTCGTATCTTTCGGATTCCCCACCCAAAAATCAAGGTTAGGTTCATTCCATACTTCGAAATACCATTGCGCTACCTCATCCTCGCCATACCGTTCCACCAGATGCCGCGTAAAAGTTTCAATCAACTGCTCCCATTTCCCCCAATCTTTCGGCGGCGCCACATTCTGCTTGTACCAGAACGCATGTTTCGCGTTGGGATCCGATGTAAGCTTCTCTGGCATAAAACTCAGCTCAATGAACGGCCGCACTTTATTTTCCAGCAGTCCGTCATAAATCTGGTCTACATACGAAAAGTTGTACACCGGCTTCCCATCTTTATCTTCGTCGTACAGCCCGATCTCATCGTGGAAAATGGCGTGGAAACGAATATATTCGAAGTCCGTGATCCGCTTGACCTCCCGCAAATCGTGCCGGTAACTTTCGCGCAGCGACAGCACCGCGCGCCCCGAACCAAACATTTCTTCCCAGAAGTGCGGGAACGGATGCGATGGCGCTGCAGCGTCGATTTCCACCGTCACTGGCGTGCTCTGCGCGCGAGCGCTCGGGCCCGACCACAACGCCAATATCGCCAGGCAAATACTTGGCGCGAGCTGTCGCACGCACAACCCAAACCTAACTCCATAAGATTTCATCTTTGCTCCTGATTGGTTCGCAAATAGTGCCGCGAGGGCCGCGAGCAATCTCGACATTTATAACGTCATGACCCGGGATGCTTAGAATATCGATTTTATACCACAATTCCTCGTTATTTGCCCGCACCCTTCATCCGGGATGCCGCTCTCGCTAAAACCTCCAAACAATCGTCAAAATTCTGGTCAATAGGTGATGCGTCTGGAACACTTGCTCGCAGTCTCAATTGCTTGCTGCCTTACGCGGACTTATGCTATTTACGAGCATAAATCGAATCCACCACCGCGCCGTGCGGCGCCCCAGCCGCTTGAATAGCGCTGGCTAAAGCCAACACATGTCTAAGCCCAGATTCTTGGTCTCACTCACGACCAGCGATAACGATTATCAGATTGAGCAGGCCCAGTCTGCCGAACAAGCCGCCAGCAAACTAGGCGTCGAAGTTCAGATTGTTTTTGCTGATAACGACGCCATCACTCAAAGCACCCAAGTCCTGAAAGCCATCCAGTCCCCGGAAGCCACGCGCCCAAACGGCATCATCTTTGAACCAGTTGGCGGCACCGCGTTGCCACAGGTCGGGCAGGCCGCCGTGAGCGCTGGAATCGGCTGGGCCGTCTTGAATCGAGACGCTTCCTACGTCGCCGATCTTCGCAAGTCAGCCACCGCACCCATCTTCGTTCTCACCTCCGATCACGTCGAAATCGGACGAATCCAGGGCCGTCAGCTCAAAGCTTTACTGCCTCACGGCGGCTCTATCCTTTATATACAGGGCCCCTCGGAAAATTCCGCCGCCAAAGAGCGCACCGTCGGGATGCGCGAGACCAAGCCCGCCAATATTCAGATCACCGTCTTAAAAGCTCAATGGACTGAAGAAAGCGCCACGCGCTCCGTGCGTTCCTGGCTCAGACTGGGAACGTCTCAGCGCGCTCCCATCGACCTCGTCGCCGCTCAAGATGATTCCATGGCCATGGGTGCTCGCAAAGCTTTTGAAGAATTAACCAACGAGCTGGATAAGGAACGTTGGCGCAATTTACCTTTTACCGGCTGCGACGGCCTGCCCAAAACCGGCCAATCTTGGGTGCGCAGTGGAATTCTCGCCGCGACTGTGTTTATTCCCCCCAACGCAGGCCAAGCCATGGAAATGCTCTACCACGCCCGCGAATCAAAAAAGCAAATCCCCGAACGCGTACTCACCGTCCCCGTTTCCATCCCCCCGCTAAGCGAACTAAAGCCCCACGCCCCGAGCTAGGTCCCGACAACAAGAGACGACATGCGAGCCCTCCCGTGGGAGTTAGAAATGGCCTCACATAACCTAGCTATTTTTGGGCTTTCGATGATTGGTAGCCCCGAGCAAATATCGAGCCTACTTCTGCAGGGCGATACCCAGAGGAGTGAGGGATGAGACGACATACGCAATCCATAGCTCCCGCGGGTACCTATGAAAAGCGGACGTTTCGACTTTGGTCAAGCCGGACATTCTAATTTTGCAGCGATAGTCGTCGCGTACGCGTTGACGGCCACAAGCCCACGATATAAACTCCCGCCAACTTACTCTCTATGGACCACACATGAGCGATTGGGTTTACATACAGACAGACCCCGCGGAACAGTTAATGCAGGTGCATCACTTTTCCATTATTAAACAGCAATGCGGCGGTGGCGTGCCCTTCAATATCACCATTAAGGAATTTGCAGTACCGCCTCCCGGGCAGCGCCTCCGCTTTTATGCCGAGGCGGACAAGCCCGTGAACCAGAAATCCGCTTCCTTTGTACCGTGCGGCTGGGGCACCTCTATTTTCTCCGCGCTTGGCGATTGCGTGCGGCTCATCCGCCAGTTTCCCTACGAAGGCGACGAGGCCGTCACCTCGTGATCCTGCAAATTACCAAACGAACTCTCCAACCAGGCATGATCGCCCTGGAAATCAAAGGTAGCCTTCACTCCGGGCCAGAATCCGCCAAGCTCAGCGAGGAAGTTGACAAACTAATTCAAGCCCGAGAAACCCGCGTGATCCTTGAGATGTCTGGCGTGACTCATGCTGACAGCTCAGCCATTGGAGTTATCGTGAAATGCTTTACAAAGCTGAAGTCTGCCAACGGCGGACTTCGCATTGCCTGCGCACAACCGATGGTTGACTATAGCCTCAAACTAACCAGAGTCGACCAGGTCATCGAAATATTTCCATCCGTGGATCAGGCCGCCAAGGGATTTTCCGTGCCGGACGCCGGCGCCCATCACCCAGCCTGACTTCAATAATTTTGGTGCCGCTCGCCTTCACGTGGATACCAGCAAAAAACTTAGGAGTGCTATGAGAATTGTGCGTGCAGTCTTGATTGCATGGTTCATTGTTAGTTTTGTGCCGCGTGCCTTTGGGCAAGCGAAGATCGCCATGCAACCCGTCAGGGCGGTGCGTTTCGGGAAGTTGTGGGATGGGCATGGAAAAGTCTGGACTGGCGCCATCGTCATTGTCGAAGACGGGAAAATTCGTAACGTGACCACCGACGCGTCCGCGATCCCTCAGGGCGCAGAGCTGATCGACCTCTCGAACTACACCGGCCTGCCGGGTCTCATCGACGTGCACGCCCACATGACCATGTACACCGACGAAAAGCCCGGTGAGCCGATGTTGAAGCAGCTCACAGTGAATCCGCCGGCAGTAGAAGTTTTTCTCGCCCGCAAGGGCGCTATGCGTACGCTCGAGGCCGGCGTAACCACCGTGCGCGATCTGGGAGCCGATCAGTACATGGATATTGCCATGCGCGATCTCATTAATCATGGCGAGATGATCGGGCCGCGGATGTTTGTAGTCGGCTATGGCCTGTACATCACGAATACGCCCTACAAGCCGGGGCTGAGTCTCCCCGCGGGCGGAATTGCGGATGGCGTGCCCGAAGTTTTGCGGGTGGTCCGCCAGCAAATCGCCGCCGGTGCCGACTGGATCAAGATGTATGCATCAACCGGTACGGACGACGACGTGACCTGGTTCCAAACCTACAACTATGACGAAATAAATGCGGCGGTCGACACCGCGCATCAATTCGGTAAGAAAATCGCCATTCATTGCCACGGGCCAGCCGCAGCGCGTGACGCGGTGCGAGCAGGCACGGACTCTCCGGAACACGCCACCGACATGGCCGACGCCACGATTCAGGAAATGTTGAAACGCGGCACCTACTATGTCCCCACCATTGATCACAATCGCTACTACATCGATAACGGAGACAAAATTGGCTATGCGCCTGGCTACAAAGAGCGCTTGCAAGCCTTCATCCCGCGTAATTTGGAAACCACGAGGCGTGCCTTCAAAGCCGGCGTAAAAATCGCCATGGGCTCCGATGCTATCTACACAATGTTCGGCAAAAATACCCGCGAACTGGGATGGTTCGTGAAAGCCGGCATGACCCCAGAGCAAGCATTGCAAACCGCCACTGGAAATGCCGCAACGCTGCTAGGAAAGGAAAAGGAGTTGGGCGCGATAGCGCCCGGATACCTGGCCGATTTGGTAGCCGTCGACGGCGACCCTCTCGCCGACATCAACGTCGTTCTCCATAACGTGAAGTGGGTGATGAAGAATGGCGATGTCGTCGTGGACAAAACCAAAAACACCGCCGCGCACTGAATCGATCAGCGGAGCTAGCTTCCACACAAAAGGCTACCAGTCCAATTGCGAATACTCACTGCTGTTGGGGTTTTTCACTCGATGACACTGAGCCGTTTAGTTGCTCCAATTTTGCCAACCGCTCCCGTATCTGATCCCCGTCGTTCGCGTGCGGCACTAACTCCAGATAAGTTTGTATCTCTGAGATCGCAATAGCGTAGTCGTTCTTCCGCGCAAAAATTTCTCCTAATAACAGATGCAGTTGCGGAAACCGGGTCGGCAAGTCTACCTGTTCCGCCTTGAGCGCGCTCCTTTCCGCGTCTGCGAATTTCTTGAGTTTATAATTTGCTACCGCATTATAAAAATATGCCTCCGTGTAATTCAACGGATCCAGATCCCAAACGTAACCTGCAACGTGATTCAACGGGTCGAGAGCCAGGATGTGCCCTGTCAAGTCTAGAACCGAAGTCCAATTTTCTGCTTCGTACGCCATCAACGCCAGCGACAGATACGGCGGCAAGAACTTGGTATCGATACTCGCGGCTCGGGTAAACGCCGCGTGAGCTGCATCCTTCTCGTGCTCCTTCTGTAAAACGGTCCCCAACTGATACCAGGCGTTCGTGTATTTCGGGTAGATCTCAACTGCCTTGCCGAAATATTTTTGCGCATTGGCGAGTTCGCCCTTCTTCTGCGCCACCAATCCCTTCTCATAAGCCTTTCTCGCATCTTTTGGTGCCATATAGGTCGATGCGCTTAACGTCTGGCCTTTGATCTTTGTACGTCTCTGGACCACAATCGCGCCCACGTCAACACTGCTGAGCGAACCGGAGAGATCCACAAGATTGATGACGCTGGAGCTAAAACCAGAAACGGACGCCCGTAACTCACAATTCGCCAATTCCTGTCGCGGAATTCCCAGCTCCGAATTCTGGTTAGCTACCGTACTGCGCAAGGATGGGTCGGCGGTGGCGTCAAGGTAAGAATCATTTTTCGATCCCAGTTGCATGCTGAACTCGCCATTGAGAGCTGCATGGACCTGTTGACGCACCGATCCGTTGCAAATTCGCTCAACTATTGCATCGTTTGGAACGGCTGTTGCGTCGGAGGTTGCCACGCGCCCCAGCAAAAAGATCACCCGGTCTTGGGTCGATTGAATCGGCTGCGTAGTAGTTGTAGCGGGATTCGGAGACCGGCTTGGAGGGGCGGAAGGTGGCGGGGCGGGACCCGGCTTCTGTCCCAATGCAACCGGCACGAGAAATCCCGCAGCGAGCACCAACTCGACGAAAACGCGCGTGCCGTGGTTGACAGACCTATTCACAGGAAGAAACGTCCGAACATCAAAAGTCTATGGCCCGTACCAGTCCAAGTCAAGGCTCGCAAAATATCGGAAGCTTCATCGCCTTCACCTGCAGACCGTTTTGTGTTCTTACGACGACAGCGCGGTACCATTGATGTACACGGTCTCAAATTGAAACCTGACTTCGCACAATACGGATTCGTTCATCAAGAAAATCTGATCATGGCCTGCATCGGGGGCTCGCAAGCGCATGGTGCAAAGGTGGGCGCGACTGATGATACCGACTGGTACGGCCTCTACATTCCGCCGCCGACCAAGCTTTTGGGACTCGAACGCGAAGAACATTTCGTTTTTACCACTGGAGGCGAATTAGGAGGCAACGGACCATCAGATGTGGACGTCTGCCTATACACCCTGCTGAAGTGGGCAGGACTCGCCGCCAAGGGTAATCCATCGGCTTTGCATTTTTTGTTCGCACCGCTCGAATTTACCACCGACGCGTGGGAACACTTCTCTGCCCGCCCTGAGATTTTCCTCGCGAAGGGGCATCTGAAGCCATTTCTTGGATTTGCGGATGATCAGCTAAAACGATTGCTCGGCCAGAAGGGTCAGAAGAACGTTCACCGCGCTGAACTCGAACATAAACATGGATACGACACTAAATACGCCATGCATGTAATCCGTCTGTACGGCGAAGCGAAAGAGCTGATGGAAAGTGGACGCATTTACGCTGCCAAGACCAAACCGGTACGAGTTGATCGAAATCCGCAAGGGCAAGTATTCACTTTCCGAGATTCGAGAACTCGGTGCGCAACTTGAATCGGAAGCTCTGGCTGCTCAGGCAAGTTCGCCACTCCCGGATGAGGTAGATCGAGATGCCATCAGTGTGTTACTGGCCGATGCTCATCTTCGATTCTGGGGGGCATCAGGAAACGCACGCCGGTAGCTCTCATGATTAAAGTCCTGCCGAGTTTTGTCACGATTTCACTGCTCCTCTGCGGCTTCCAAAGGGTATAATTTCGCGGCGTTCCCATCCATTGCACTAAATTTTTGATTCGGAGACCACCGAATATGAAGAGTTCCCGCGCCACTTCCGGCATGGATCGTCGGCATTTCTTGGCTGCCACTGGTGGAGGCCTTCTCGCCGCCGCAGTGCCCGCGGCCGGAGACGCTGCAGGCTTCGGTGCCGGGAGCACTGCCGGAACTGGCGCCAGAACTGCCACCCAAGCAGCCGTCCCCTCGAAATCATCCATGCGCAAGATTCCCATCGGCGTCTTTGATCCCGTCTACAAGGACCTCTCCATGGACGCCATGCTCGACAAAGTGAGCGCCCTCGGCCTCGAAGCCATGGAAATCGGCACCGGCGGTTATCCCGAAGCACATCACTGTCCCCTGGATGAACTTTTGGCCGACCCATCTAAAGCCAAAGCCTGGCAGAAAAAATTCGAAGATCGCGGCATTCATGTCGCCACTCTCAGTTGTCACGGCAATCCCATCCACCCGGATCCCGAGCACGCCAAAAAAGACGCGGAAACGTTTCGCAAAACTGTCCTGCTTGCAGAACGCCTCGGTGTCAAAGTGATCGTCGGTTTTTCAGGCTGTCCCGGAGGCTCCGCATCCGACACCCAGCCCAACTGGGTTACTTATCGCTGGCCACCCGAATACGCCGCGATGCAGGATTGGCAATGGAAAGAACGAGTCGTCCCTTACTGGAAGGAAGCTGTGAAATTTGCTCGCGAACACGGCATCCACAAGCTCGCTTTTGAAATGCATCCGAATTTCGTGGTCTACAATCCCCGCACTCTTCTCAAACTCCGCGATGCCGTCGGCGAAGAAATCGGCGCCAACTGCGATCTCAGCCATCTTTTCTGGCAAGGATGCGATCCCGTCGAAGTCATCCACTTTCTCGGCAAGCAGGGCGCCATTTACCACGCCCACATGAAAGACACCGCGTTTTATCCCGACAATGTAAAGAAATATGGCGTCCTGAATTTCGCGTTCGAAACCGCGGATTTACCGCTGGCCTCAGAAACTTTCCGCGCCGTCGGCTACGGTCACGGGGCCGAGCTCTGGAAATCCATCATCAAGGCCTACATGGATATCGGCTACCAGGGCATCCTAAGCATCGAAAATGAAGACCCCATTCTCGCCGGCGAAGTCGGAGTCGAAAGAGCCGCCTACGTTTTGAAAAACGTGCGCAACGAATTGCTGGGAACCTAGCATGCGCCGCAGGCAATTTTTCGGCGCTTGCGCTCAAGCGGGGGCAACCGTTGTCGCCACCACTTCGGCCGTTACCGCGCTGTCCGCCGCAACCTCTCTCGCAGATTCTCCAGCGCCCCAGGCAACCGCGAATAGTACACCGCCGTTCAAACTCTCAGTCATGCTGTGGACTGTGTACGAAAAATTGCCCTTCGATCAGCGTATCGAAAAAGTTGCCGAGGCCGGCTACCACGCCGTCGAGTTGGTCAACGAATACAAAAACTTCACGAGAGAAGACTACGCCAGATTTCGCGCCAAAAAACGCGAACTCCATCTCACTGTCGACGCCACCAGCGGCATCTCGCACAGTCTGTGTGATTCATCCCAGCGCGAAGCTTTCCTTGACGAAGTGTGCGCCAAACTCCCCGTCCTTGAAGAGCTTGAATCCAATAAGCTCATCATCCTCTCGGGAGACAAAGTCCCCGGCCAAAGCCCACAGCAAATGCACGACAATTGCATTGAAAGCCTGAAGCGCGCCGCCGAGATCACCGCCGCGAAAAACGTCGGCCTTCTTCTCGAAAATATCGATCCCGAAGAAAATCCGAAATATTTTCTGACTTCCGTTTCCGAAGGCTTCGAAATTGTTCGCTCCGTCAGCGCTCCCAATGTTCAATTTCTATATGATTTCTTTCACGATCAGATCGCCGAAGGCAATCTCCTCGCCAAGCTGGAAAAAAATCTCAACCTCATCGGCGTTGTTCACATCGCCGACGTTCCCGGTCGTCACGATCCCGGTACCGGCGAGATCAATTATCCAAATATCTTCCGCAAGCTCGGCCAACTGGGCTTTAATGGGTATGTAGCCATGGAATTTATACCCGAAGGCGAGACCGTTGCTGCTCTCCGCGATGCTCGCGAAATGGCCACAAAATACGGCAGTGCGCAACCAAATCAATCCGCTCAATTTATCAACCACCGGAGGCCCCATGCAGCGGCGTGAACTTTTCAGATTACTTGGAGCCGGTGCCGCCCTCCCGGTTTTTGATTCGAATCTCCTCGCCGCCTTTCAGGACGCCCACCCCAAGTCCACTTACACTCTCCGCACCCTAAACCCACATCAGAACGCCACCGTCGTCGCCATGATCGATTTGATCATCCCAGAAACGGACACCCCCGGTGCCAAGGCCGTGCGCGTGAATGAATTTATCGATTTGATTTTGACCGACTGGGCCCACGAAGATGAACGTCAACATTTCCTGTCCGGTCTCGATGCTCTGGACAAGCGCAGCAACGCCATCTTCACTAAAAATTTCGTCGACGTTACACCTCAGCAACAGGAAATTCTTCTTCGCGAACTCGATCAGCACTGGGCCATGGATCGGGAAGACCGCGCTGCCCACCCATACGTTCGCCACACCCACAACGAGCAGCTCACCGGCGATTTTTTTGGCGTCGTAAAACGCATCACACTGTACGGCTACTACACCTCCGAGGTCGGCTTCACTCAGGAGCTTCGCAAGCAAATCATTCCCGGCGCATATCACGGATGTACCCCTGTGACCGCCGCTGGCACTACCAAGGCTTAGGGAGAAGCGATGCCGGGCACAAAAGTGTACGACGCAATCGTCATCGGTTCCGGAATCACCGGTGGCTGGGCCGCAAAAGAACTCACCGAAAAGGGTCTCAACGTTTTATTACTCGAAGCCGGCCGCCCCATCGTCCCCGAAAAAGACTACGTTGAGCATGTTCCGTCCTGGGAATTGAAGTATCGCGGCTGGGATTACCGCGAGGAGCGCCTCAGAACACAAAAAGTTCAGCGCGAGTGTTATTACGCCTGCGACGAATACTCCAGCAAATTTTTCGTCAACGATCTCGATAATCCCTACACCACCGATGCCGGCAAGCCTTTCACCTGGATTCGTGGGCGCCAGGTTGGCGGCAAGTCCATCATGTGGGGCCGTCAAAGCTATCGTTTTAGCGATCTAGATTTCGAAGCCAACGTACGCGATGGAATTTCTGCAGACTGGCCCATCCGCTACAAGGACATCGAGCCTTGGTACGAGTACGTGGAAGATTTTGTTGGCATCAGCGGCCAGGCCGAAGGCCTCCCTCAGCTTCCCGACAGCAAATTCCTTCCGCCCATGGACATGACTTGCGCCGAACTCGTCGTCAAAGAGGCCTTGCCAAAAAGTTTCAACGATGGCCGGATATTAACCATTGGCCGTGCCGCGGTACTGACGCGTGTCCATCGCGGACGCGCCGCGTGCCACTACTGCGGAGTTTGCCATCGCGGTTGCATCACCCGCTCTTACTTCAGCAGCTTGAATTCCACGCTGCCCGCCGCCGAAAAAACCGGTCGCATGACCCTCCGTCCTTATAGCGTGGTACACAGCCTCATCTTCGATTCGGCCACGCGCAAAGTCACCGGCGTCCGCGTGATCGATGGCCAGACCAGACAATCTCTCGAATTTCGCAGCCGCATTCTTTTTCTGAACGCCTCCGCTCTTGAATCCACGCGTATTTTACTGAACTCTGCGACTCCTGAATTTCCCAACGGTCTCGCCAATACTAGTGGCGAGCTTGGCCACAATCTTATGGACCATGTCATGGGCGCCGGTGCCGACGGCATCATTCCCGGTCACGAAGACAAAGAAGAATTCGGCAATCGCCCCAACGGAATTTATGTTCCTCGCTTCAGAAACATAAAAACCAAAGAACCCTTCCTTCGTGGCTACGGTTACCAGGGCGGCGCGTACCGTGAAGGCTGGTCGCGCGGCATTAACTCCGCGGGTTTCGGAGCCGATTTCAAGAACGCCCTTCGCAAGCCTGGTGCGTGGCATTTCTCGTTCTACGGTTTCGGCGAATGCCTCCCCAACCGCGACAATTTTATTGAAAGCAATAAAGAACAAAACGACGCCTGGGGCATTCCTACCTTAAAAATTCATTGCGCATTTGGCGATAACGAGAGGGCCTTGCAGAAAGACATGTCTATCCAGGCGGCCGAAATGCTCACCGCCGCCGGCGCCACTGACATTCGCCCCTTCATCGAAGATAACGCGCCCGGCCTGACCATTCACGAGATGGGCACCGCGCGCATGGGCAAGGATCCCAAAACCTCCGTCTTGAACGAACACAATCAGGCCCACGACGTGAAAAATCTCTTCCTCACTGACGGCGCGTGCATGGTCTCCTCCGCCTGCGTCAATCCTTCGCTCACCTACATGGCCCTCACCGCTCGCGCCTGCGATTTCGCCGTTTCGCAAATGAAAAAAGGTGAGCTGTAACGGATGACTCAGGTTATTCGTTCCCCAAAAACCTATGATGTGTGCGTCGTCGGCTCCGGAGCAGGCGGCGGCATGGCCGCCAAAGTTCTCACCGAAGGTGGCTTAAACGTCGTTCTCCTCGAAGCCGGTCCGCCACTGAATCCCGAAAAAGATTTCAAAATGTTGATGTGGCCCTACGATTTGACTCATCGTGGCGCCGGCGTCGGCGGTCACGCCAGTGAAAATTTCGGCGAATTTCTCGCGCCCAACGGCGCATGGAATATCGATGGCGAACCTTATACTTCCGCGCCAGGCGCCAACTTTCAGTGGTTCCGTTCCCGCATCGTTGGCGGCCGCACCAATCACTGGGGACGCATCGCTCTGCGTTTTGCCCCCATCGACTTCACTTCCGGCACGCGCGATGGTTTGGGCGACGATTGGCCCATCACCTACGAAGACATCGCTCCTCACTACGACAAAGTCGAGTCCTACATCGGCGTTTTTGGCACCAAAGAAAATGTTTCCAGCGCTCCCGACGGTGTCTTTCTTCCGCCGCCCAAGCCCCGTTGCACCGAACTGCTCATAAAAAAAGCCTGCGACAAGCTCAACATCATTTGCATTCCCGCGCGCCTCGCTGTTTTGACTCGTTCCATCAATGGACGCGCTCCTTGCCATTACTGCGGCCAGTGCGGTCGCGGCTGCACCACCGCGTCCAACTTCAGTTCCAGCCAGGTGTTGCTGCCCCCCGCGATGAAAACTGGCCGCCTCACTCTAATCACTGGAGCCATGGCTCGCGAAGTCGTCGTCGGTAAAGATGGCAAGGCCGAAGGCGTCTCTTACATCGATAAAAACACCCTCACCGAAAAACGCGTCAATGCCCGCGCCATCGTTCTTGCAGCCAGTGCATGCGAATCCGCCCGCCTGTTGTTGAATTCCCGCTCCACCGCATTTCCCGATGGCCTCGCAAATTCTTCCGGCACCGTCGGAAAATATCTGACCGATTCGGTCGGCAGCGATGGCTGGGGCCAGATCCCCGCCCTCGAAAAAATGCCACCTCATAATCACGATGGCGTCGGCGGCATGCACCTCTATATCCCGTGGTGGAAGTTCGATCGCAAAAATGATTTTCCCCGCGGCTATCACATCGAGCTATACGGCGGCCGCGACATGCCCGGCGTCGGAATGTTCCACGAACTTTGCCATGACGAAGAGAGTTACGGCGCCACCCTCAAATCCCGCGCTCGCCAAATCTACGGCACCACCGTCGGCTTCGCAGGACGCGGCGAAATGATTCCCAATCCGCACACCTACTGCGAAATCGACCCCGATGTTGTCGATCAGTGGGGCATCCCTGTTTTGCGTTTCCACTTTCGCTGGTCGGAATACGAGTTACGCCAGGCCCAGGACATGCAGCAAACTTTCCGCTCCATCGTCGAAGCCATGGGCGGCGTTTACAAAACAAAAACCGCCATCGATGGCCAATATCCTTTCGGAATTCTCGAAGGCGGCAAAATTATTCACGAAGTGGGCACTGCCCGCATGGGCGCCGATCCGAAAACTTCCGTCGTAAACGCTTACTGCCAGGCTCACGACGTAAAAAATCTCTTTATTGCCGATGGCGCTCCACTGGTCACTAACCCGGATAAAAATCCCACCCTAACTATCATGGCTCTTTCCTGGCGCGCTTCCGAATATCTCCTCGACGAAGCCAAGAAAGGAAATATCTAGCATGAGCGCGGGCATCAGCAGGCGCGACATTCTGAAAACTCTGACGCTCAGCGCCGTCGGCGGTTCCGTTTTAAAAGTAATCCCCGCTCAGGCCGCCGAATATGCCCATCAAGCCGTTCAGAAAGCTAAAGCCGCCGCTCCTTCCGGCAAGTACACGCCAAAATATTTCACGCCGCATCAGTACGAAACGTTAACCTCTCTTTGCGAAACCATCATCCCCAAAGACGAAAAATCCGCCGGAGCCATCGAAGCCGGGGCCCCCGAATTTATCGATCTGCTCACCAGCGAAAACGAAAAATATAAACTGAGACTCGGTGGCGGCTTGTATTGGCTTGACGGTTTTTGCACCGACCGCTACAACGCTACATATTTGGATTGCACTCCAGAGCAAAAAAAATCCGTCCTCGACCTCATCGCTTTCCGCAAAAACGCTAAAGCCGACCCGACTCTCAGCCAGGGTGTGGTTTTCTTCGCCTTCCTGCGCAACCTCACTTGCGACGCCTTCTACACCAGCAAAATCGGCATCGCCGATCTCCAGTACATCGGCAACACCGCGCTCCCTGAATTTCCCGGTTGCCCGCCTCTGCCCGAAGTGTGACAGTGTTACGGGCAGCTGCCAAAAATCTTTCCGCACTAACCTTCATTCGCTTTCTTGCTGCTCTCCGCATCGCCATGTATCACCTGGTGAACTGGGATCATCATCCCTGTTGGTGGCGCGGCCTGATGTCGTTTTGTCCCTGGCGCTCTACGAGTGGGTCGAAGCTCCGCTTACCTCAAAACTCCGAATGTCCTTGTTTCACTCCGCCGCCGCGCCGCCAAAATATTCCGAGTAGGCTGCCACCCGTAATTTTCAGCCACCTTCAGGGCAAAAAAAAACGGCTGGCATTTCGCCAGCCGTTCTCGTAAATCTGGATGATCTTTCAGGTTTTAGCGATGGCCTCCACCACCATGTCCGCCACCACCGTGGAACCCGCCGCCACCGCCGCCATGGAATCCGCCACCACCACCGTGGAAGCTGCTGCCACCACGCCCTTGGAAGTTTCCGCCGCGACCGCCGCCGCTAAACCCGCGTCCGCCGCCGTTAAAGTTACTGTGTCCGCCACCGTTAAAGTTACTGTGTCCGCGACCGTTAAAGTTACTGTGTCCGCCACCGTTGAAATTACTGCGTCCGTTGTATCCTCCGTACGAACCGCGACCACCATAAGCGCCGCGTCCGCCACCGTAGTAACCGCGCCCGCCGTATCCACCGCGCCCGTAGTAGCCACCCCGACCGTAATAACCTCGGCCATAGTAGCCGCGTCCATAGAAGCCGTGCCCGTATCCCCAACCCCACCAGGGTCCGACTCCAATGAACACACCGTTCACGAAGTAATCAGGTCCCCAATAGCCGTACGGGGCGCAAGCATAAGGCGCGTAATCGTAGTAGCCATACGCGCACGCTGGCGGGCCGTAGTCATAACCACCGTAACCGCCTACTCCAACTCCCACCGAAACCTGTGCGTGCGAATAACTCGCCGCAAACATACAAACCGCTAACAACGCAAAATATCTTAAGTATTTCATCTGGCCCTCCCGATGTCCGGCAAACCGCGCATTCTCGGCTACTTGCTCGTCCGGGAATCTCTCTGTCGAATCACCGCTACTTGTTAAACTCCAATGCGGACAAAAAGTTGCGTCCGCCTTGCCTCTAAAACACCCTTATAGCCAGCTAAGTTCAAGCCCTTGCATAACATAGCCGAACGCTAAGACTGAACCCTAACTATAAGACTGCACTCTGTTAGATGCTTTTCCTTCACTTCTGATATCAACATTCTAAGCCCCAACCTTGTGACTTTTACTTTATGCCTTAATCTGCTGCGATGCCGCATCCCAGGTGGTCGCGCTCCGCCGAAAATACGACTCGTTAGCAAGGTGGCATGCCAGCGCCGCATTATGCCCAAAGACCGCATCCTCGGTCACCGGCTGGCGGCTTTTTACCGCCTGAAAGAATCGCCACAAATGCGGCTTTTCCTCATCCCACGACACGCCCTTATAACTGAAGCCCTCCATCGTAGGTTCCTTACCCGGAGCCGGATCGTGTTCCTCATGCCACTTCTTTATATAAGCCTCCCGCATCTCCCGCGGATAGCCCGACACGTAGTAACTCGGTGCCGTATCCTCGCCCGTTTGCGGCATGTGGTTGATCGCGGTCTCCGTCACTTCCAGGATTCCCTTCGATCCCATAAACCGGTACATCTCCGGCGTCTCGCAGCCCAGGTCCAGCCTCATATATACCGGCACTTCTCCATACTGAAATAAAGTAGCGTGCACATCCGGCATGTTCCGCCCGTCCGGGAATCGCAATATTCCCCCCATGGACATCACTCGCTTCGGGGGCTCATTCCATCCCAGCATGTATTGCATTCCACTGATCAAGTGCACCAACAAGTCGCCGGCCACGCCCGTCCCGTATTCCTTCCAGCAACGCCAGCGCGCAAACACCTTGGCGTCAAAAGGACGCTTCGGCACCGTTCCTTGCCACGTATCCCAGTCCAGCGTTTGTGGCGACAAATCCGGTGGCGGCGGGTATTCCCACGCTCCCGTCGGATCATTCCGCCCCAGCGAACCTTCCACCAGGTTCAGTTTTCCAATCATGCCTTGCGCCAGCATTTCCTTCGCTTTGGCGCATATCACTGAGCTGACCCGCTGCGATCCGATCTGCACAATTCTTCCGGTTTTCTGTGCCGCGGCCACCATCGCTACACCTTCTTGCGCTGTGTGCGACATGGGCTTCTCGCAATAGATATCTTTCCCTGCGTTCAGCGTATCGACCACCACTTGCTTGTGCCAGTGATCCGGAACCGCTGCCACGATGCAATCGATATCTTTGTTCGCCAGCAATTCTTGGTATAGACGTGTGGTCGTAATATTCGGGCCGGCAATCTCTTTGGCCAGCGTATGCCGCCCATCATACAAATCACACGCGGCTACGCATTCCACACCCGGCAACTGAATCGCATTCGTCAGCAGTCCCGACCCTTGCATTCCAATTCCGATAATTCCAAATCGTACCCGGTCGCTCGCCGCCACTGCCTCGGAGGGGAAGGGAATCGTCTCTGGATCGAGAAGAAAAGTCCGCTTCGCGACTAACGCACCCGACACCCCCGCGCTCCTTTGCAGAAATTGACGGCGCGAAAGATCTTTAGTCATTGCTCACCCTCCGAAAATCTTCAGCAATCTTGAAAACGATCATCAATGCAATGGCTGTACGCTGACTTCTTTAAAAAACACGATGTCGTTGTCGCTGTGATTCTGCAGCCCCATGTAACCTTCATTCGGACGCCGCCCGCGCTCCGGCTCAAAGTCAAACTTCTTCTCCGGAACGGGTTGCCCCTCGGTGTAATCGGTAACCTTCACATCGTTCAACACCACCACCGTGTGCGGACCATCCAGCGTGATCAGCATGGTGTTCCACTCCGGCCCCGGCTTTCCCGGACGCGCCGCCGGCTTGGTCAACGAATAAAGCGTCCCCGTAACGTGATACTCATCTTCCTTCGAGGTCTCCGGCTCATTATCAATCTGCACTTCGTATCCGTAATGTACCGGCATCCATGGCTCGCGCGGCTCGATCGGTATGCGCACAAAGACCCCGGAATTGTCATTGTGGTCGCGCATTTTATACACCACGTGAATCCGGCAATTCCCCATCTTGCCGCCCGTCCAATAAAGCAAACCCATTCCGCCATGCGTGCGTATCAATCCATCTTCGACAGTCATGCTGCCGGGCCCCACATGCTTCCAGCCGGTTAAATCTTTACCATTGAATAGCTGTTTGACTGCAGCACCTTTGGCTTGTGAACTTTTTTCTTGGGCGGTACTTTTTTTCTGAGGACGTCCAGCCGCGAGCAGTAGCATCGCCGCAAAGGCGGCGCACAAAAGAAATTTATTCATAACTCGCTTTCTCTGCGCCGCGTGAACTAAAAGCGCAGGTCGTGCAGGTACGTATAACTCTTGCGAAGATCTTCGATCGACGAAGTAGGCTCGTCGTTCTCCACGAAGTAATGCTCTATGCCCGCCTTCTTCGATTCCGCAAATATGCGCTTCCAATCAATCGCGCCATCGCCAACGTCCGCCATGTGCCCGTCTTTTTGGCCCATCTTCCCATCCGGCCCTTTAGTCCAATCCTTTACGTGCACCAACGGAAACCGCCCCGGATAGCGGTTGAAATAGGTCAGCGGATCTTGTCCCGCAATCGTAATCCAGCAGAGGTCCATCTCCATCTTCACCAGTTTCGGATCCGCTTCGCTCAGCAAAATGTCATACCCAAATTTTCCGTCGCCATCCGCTAGCGGCTCGAATTCATAGCTGTGATTGTGGTACGCGAATTGAATTCCGGCTTTCTTGCTGGCCTCGCCGGCCCGGTTAAAAACTTCCGCCGCTTTCTTATATGCGCCCGCTTTCTTCCGCTCTGATTCATCAATGGAGGGACACACAATGAAGCTATGACCAACCACATGCGCCGCCTCCAGCGTCTCCGGCCATTTGTTCTGCACCACTTCATAGGAAACGTGCTCGCTGGTCGCCGTGAGATGCACCTTGTCCAGGGCCGCTCGAATCTCTTTCGGCTGGTGATCGAAATACCCCGCAAATTCCACTTCCTTGTAACCGATGCCCGCAACTTTCGCCAGCGTCCCCTCAAAGTCCGTCTTCATCATCTCCCGCACGGTATAAAGCTGTACCCCAATGCGATCCAGTTTGCGTGAGGCCTCAGCAGCCCCACCAGCCCCATTAAGCCCAGTTGGCGCGGTGGCCCGTGCGGCCAACGTCGAGCGCGAAGCCAAAAGTGTAGCCGCAGCAGCACTCCCAATAAATGTTCGTCGGTTCATGCGCGGCATTGTACTCCTCCAGCACCAAAAGGGCATAGGCCGTAGTTCGCTCTTCCGATTCCGGCGTTAACCAGGTACTTGAAAAGACTTTGGTTGGAATCGTGGAGAGTGACCAGTCTCAAGATCAAATTTCAACAATCTCGAAGTCTCTTGCAATGATGTCTATTTCGCCGCTCGGAGGGCATAGATAAATGTGAAAATGTCTGAGCCCGACCAAGGTGTTCTCATCTTGATTTAGATCAAAACTTGCGATTCTCGTTTCGTCGGTTCGTCGTATGTACTCGGACTCTTCTGAGCATTTTGCGCCTGAAATATCACCGCCGGAGTACCTGACACCCAGCAAATCCAAATCGGCATGAAAGA
>DATBBY010000149.1:0-5127 GCA_036270765.1 Candidatus Acidiferrum sp. | reverse complement strand
CATTAACGCTATCAACGGCGAAACGACCACCACAGTACGCGCAGCGTCCAACACAGCCGGCAATTGGTAACACAGCGATTTGCCGCCGCCCGTTGGCATCACCACGCAAGCGTCGCGCCCCGCCGCAATGCTGCGCACCACTGCTTCCTGTCCGGGACGAAACGTGTCATAGCCCCAGTAGCGTTGCAGCGTATCCGCGAGTTCAATGTCCAAGTCCATCCGTTTGCCGATATCGAGTTGCGAGGGCGCCACTGTCGCGGTAGGCATTCTTTGTTCCTTATAAAAGCTATGCGAGATTCGCTTTTTATTCGCTATCCGTCAAGTGAAATCTTTGTTAATTGACGCAAAATTGTGGAAAAGCCAGACGCCCTAAAGACCGCGCTCCCGTTCAGAGTCAATAGACGCCGTCCAATCCCGATTTCCGCCATTCAATGGATAATCCTTTCGTAATATAAAGGGCCGTGGTACTTTGCCCCATGGTCCCGCTAGTGAGTCCTTCGCTATTCGCCCTCGATTTCGCATCCCTTGCCATCATCGCGTTTTGTGCGCCCTTTGTTTTCATGGTCTTACGAATTGCTTTTCCCGCAACTCCTTTCTATTCACATCTATACAAATTGCCAGGGGGTGTATGGGGGCTTTGCCAAAACCTTCGGCGCCTTGCTGCCAAAGCAAGTTAAGGCCTGTGAATTCATCAAGTTATGAACTCTTTGTCGCTGCCGAAAACCTTAACTCGTTTGTTTTCAGTAAAATCCAAACTCTTTTGGGAAAAACACCCGGGGTGGGGGTGCCCCCACCGGTCGTGGATGTTCCGAAATCTCGCTACTTCCGAGGCGTCAAAATCGGTGCACAGCCTGGCAAGTTGCCGCCCTACCCGGCTGGGTGCCATAATTCAACTTTGCACACCAAACGTCTGGCGACGCGCGCTTGTCTCGCTCGCCGACCCGCTTCTCCTGGGGGTAACACATGGCTGTCCGCGCTGATTGGATCGAGAAAAGAGAAGCAAATGCCGCCGCCGCGAACGGCAACCGCAATATGTCGCAGATGCATTTTGCGCGTCAGGGCATCATCACCGAAGAGATGGAGTACATCGCCAAGCGCGAGCATCTTGAGCCCGAGTTGATTCGCAGTGAAGTGGCGCGCGGCCGCTGCATCATCCCCGCCAACATTCATCACCGCAATCTGGAGCCGATGGCCATTGGTATCGCCACCAAATGCAAAATCAACGCCAACATCGGTAACTCCTCCACCAGCTCCAATATCGACGAGGAACTCAAGAAGCTGCATCACGCCGTGCATTATGGCGCGGATACCATCATGGATCTCAGCACTGGCGGCGACATTCCGACCATCCGGCAAGCCATCATCAACGCTTCGCCCGTTCCCGTCGGCACCGTTCCTGTGTATGAAGCCATCTCCCGCGTGCGTCGCCCGGAAGATCTCACCTTCGACTTGATGCTCGAAGTGATTGAAGAGCAGGCCGAGCAGGGCGTCGATTACATGACGATTCACGCTGGCGTGTTGCGCGAGCATGTGCCCTTTGTCCGCAAACGCATCACCGGCATCGTCAGCCGCGGCGGCTCGTTGATGGCTCATTGGATGGAACATCACAAAAAGCAGAATTTCCTGTACGAGCGCTTTGACGACATTTGCAAGGTTTTCAAAAAGCACGATGTGAGTTTTTCTTTGGGCGATGGATTGCGGCCTGGTTGTATCGCCGACGCCAGCGACGAAGCGCAGTTCGCGGAATTAAAAGTCCTTGGCGAACTCACCAAGAAGGCCTGGGAGCACGATGTGCAAGTGATGATCGAAGGCCCCGGCCATATTCCCATGGACAAAATCAAGGAGCAGGTCGACAAGGAAATGGAGTGGTGCCACGAAGCCCCCTTCTATACGCTCGGTCCGCTGGTAATCGACATCGCTCCCGGCTATGACCACATCACCAGCGCGATCGGTGCCGCCATGATCGGCTGGTTTGGCGCATCGATGCTGTGCTACGTCACCCCGAAAGAGCACCTGGGCTTGCCGAATTCCGAAGACGTAAAGCAGGGCGTGATCGCTTACAAAATCGCTGCCCATGCGGCAGACGTCGCTCGCCACCGCCCCGGCGCACGTGACCGAGACGATGCTCTGTCCTATGCGCGCTTCCTCTTTGACTGGAACAAGCAGTTCGAGCTTTCGCTCGATCCCCCCACCGCAAAAGCCATGCACGACGAGAACCTTCCCGACGACTTCTACAAAGAAGCCAAATTCTGCTCCATGTGCGGCCCCAAATTTTGCTCCATGAACATAACGCAGCTAGCCGAAGCCGAAGGCGGCCACGACCAAGCCGAACGTAAACAAAAATTCGTCGAGCTACTGGCCAAGGTAAAATCCGCCGGAGCGTAAGCGTTCTCTGAAGCTGGCGCTTATTTAACGTGAACTTCCGGCAAAAGCGTCGCGAATATTCCGGGCCCAAGGCAACGCACTGAGCATCAATAAAAGCGATGTCATTTTTGCGCGATGGTGTAGCGGTAGTGACCGGCGCCGGCTCCGGCATCGGCCGCGGGCTTGCGCGGCAACTGGCAGTGGCGGGATCGGCTCTGGCTCTCGCCGATATTGATGAAGCCGGACTGCAACAGACGGCTGCATCGCTGATGGAACGGGGCGTTAAGCTCACCACACATATCGTCGATGTCTCCGACGAATCCGCTATGCAAGGATTTGCGAAAGACGTGGTCGCGCAGCATGGCCGGGTCACACTGCTGATCAATAATGCCGGCGTGGCGCTGCACGGCAGGTTTGAAGAGATTTCGCTGGAGGATCTGCGCTGGCTGATGGGAATCAATTTCTGGGGCGTGGTATACGGCGTGAAATATTTTTTGCCTGTGCTGAAAAAAGAGTCGCGCGCGCAGATCGTGAATATTTCGAGTGTGTTTGGGATTGTGGCGCCTGCCGGGCAGAGCGCGTATTCGGCTAGCAAGTTTGCCGTGCGGGGATTTACTGAGGCACTGCGCCACGAACTCGAAAGCACCTCTGTTTTTGTTTCCTGCGTGCATCCTGGAGGGATTCGCACGCCGATTGCGAGGCGAGCGCGGCTGGGCGCAAACACGCCTCCGGCTTCGCGGGATGAGGCCGTGGCACGATTCGATCGGTTGACGCCGACCATGCCAGATGCGGCGGCTGCGCGCATTCTCAAGGGTGTAGAGCGACGCGAGCCGCGCATTTTGATTGGGCGCGATGCGCGTCAGATCGATATATTGCAACGACTGCGGCCGGCGACATATTGGAAGACGCTGGCGCGGCGCATGCAGGAGCCGACTCTGTGAGACTGGGCTATACCCGAGAAATTAGTGCCCCGATTTGGCCAACGGGTTCGTAGAGGTCACAAAGAAAAGGAAGAGGGGATTGAAATGGGGTTTGTGCGGGCCGCGAAGGTGGGAGATGTGCCGCCGGGGACGATTCGGGAAGTTCACGTCGAGGGCAAGGCGATTGCGCTGGCGAATGTGGGCGGACAATTCCATGCAATTGATAACGTTTGCATACATCGCGGAGGGCCGCTGGCGGATGGTCCGTTGGAGGGGAACATGGTGACTTGTCCCTGGCATGGATGGGAATATGACGTGCGCACCGGCAAGGTCGGGCAAAATCCGACCGCCGGAGTGGATTGCTATGCGGTGGAAGTGCGTGGGGACGAGATTTTCGTCAAAGTCGGCGATTAAGCCTGCAAACAACTGAAAATAAATAGAATAGGCCAATTCTTTCACGGAGAAGCGAGCCACGCCTGCAATGTCACGATTCTTGTCAAAACATTCCTAACCTATACATTTTGTTTCGCTTTTTCGTCACGCCCCATGTATAGTGCCGACTCGAAGCCTGATGGCACTTCCGACCCCGCAACGACATTACTGGATCTTCAGCGCCGACCCGCACCACTACCACTGGGACACGCTTTTCGTAAAAGGCAAGGAAATGTGGCACGGTGCGGCCGGAAAACCCGACGCAATCCGCGCTTTGAAACAAGTGCGCAAGGGCGACCGCGTGCTCTGTTACCACTCGGCGCCGGAGCGCACCCTCTATTCCATTGCGGAAGTTACGCGGGATCCGTATCCGGATCCGCATGATCCCAAGGGGAAGAACTTGGCGGCGGACTTGCGGGCATTTGAGCGGCTGCCGCGGCAGGTATCGCTGGCAGAGTTGCGGGAAAATCGAGCGCTGCGAAAGATGAAACTGCTGAAGAATGTGCGCGTGTTGATAACGACGATTACGACCGAGGAGTACCTGGAAATTTTGCGGATGGCGGGAATTGTGGCTACGCCGGGAATTCCGCTGCCGTAAGCAGCGCAGTACCAGCGGTGCTTCCTTGTGACGCTGAAAGAGAATCAGATGCGTTCCTCCGAGCGATTGTGGTTTTCCGTTTTTGCTGTTTTTGCTTTTACGATGTTCCTTCCTATGGCGCTATTTCCGCAGAAAACGCAGGGTGACAGTTTGCTGTCCAATATTTCCAGCGGGAAGACGCGGGTGGTGGACCTCAGTTATGCGATCAATGACAAATTGGTGCCATGGCCAGGCGATGAAAAATGGTTTGAAGCGAAAGTAAACGCCACAGTTGAGAAGAACGGGTACTTTACGCGGAGCTTTTGGATGCTGGAGCATTACGGGACGCATCTGGACGCGCCCATTCATTTTCCGCCTGGGAAGACCACGGTGGATCAGATTCCGGCGGAACAATTTTTTGGTCCCACCGTGGTGCTGGATATTAGCGCGGAAGGCGCGAAGGACGCCGACTATCAGATGCCGGTTTCACGCGTCGAAGAATGGGAGAAGAAACACGGACGGATTGTGGAGGGCTCGATTGTGCTGCTAAGAACGGGTTGGGCTTCGCGCTGGCCGGATGCGAGCAAGTATCGAAATCAGGATGCACAGGGAAAGATGCATTTTCCGGGATTTTCGGGGGAAGCGGCAAAATTGTTGATTGCGCGCAGGGTTAGTGGAATTGGTTGCGACACTTTGAGTGTGGATTACGGGGCGTCCGAGGATTTTGCCGTACATCATTTGGTTTTGGGGGCGGGTTTGTACCAGTTGGAGAATTTGGCGGAATTGCGTGAGGTGCCGGAGGCCGGAGCGTTTTTGGTGGTGGCGCCGATTAAG
>DATBBY010000148.1:0-7889 GCA_036270765.1 Candidatus Acidiferrum sp. | reverse complement strand
CGTTTTTTAGGATTTCAATCTCCAGCGACTTGCGCCCCAACGTGCGTTCCAGTTGCCGGATGCGATGGTCCTTCTCGGTTTCCGCGGCGGCCGCGCTTCTACCCCCAAGCGCGGCCTTGGCTTCTTGCTCTGCTTCATCTTCCCAGCGATAAAACAGATTCGGAGCAATACTGTGACGCCGGCACGTCTCCGAGACGTTCCCGCTCTTCAGCCCTTCCTGGATGATTTGCCACTTCTCTTCCGGGATCGATCTACGCGTGGTTTCCTGCTCATGCTGCCTCCTCTTTGGAGGCCCTGAATCATACCGAATTCGACAGTCTAGTTTGAGTGGGGAGCACTACAGCATCATCTCTTCGAGTCTCTTTCCGAAATCTATCTCCTTCATTCATGCGGTTTTCTAATTGTTTGTCGAAAAAGTCAGACTCATTTTCTAAGTATCCGTCGATTCTCTTCAGTTCTTCAATTACCCGTATCGTATGAAGGCTATATATTCGAAACCGTTTAGAACGCGTTCTAGGCCACTACAAACTGTCTCCACGTCTGCACCAACTGGCGCAGCAATCGCGAAGAATAGCTCAGGGTCCGAGTGCCGAATCAGTTTTACAGGAAACATTCTAGATGTCTATCTCTGCGGATTCTAACAGTCAAGTTCAATACGTCGTTATGTACCGGAATAATTACTGAGCCCTTGATTGTGCGCAGATTTTAGCAGGATCGGGAGGTTTGCGTTAGTACGTCCGTTACACCGTAATCCTCAACCTTCAAAAATGACCTGTGCCAGCGCCTGCTCTTCTGTGTGCGTAATGCTGACGGCAATATTCTTCACTCCTAAGCGCGCAGCGATCTTTCCCGCTTCACCGCGGATCGCCAATGTTGGCCTTCCACTCTTTTCGCGGATCACTTCCAGGTCCACCCAGCGCACCCCATGCGACCAGCCGGTGCCCAATGCCTTCATGGCCGCTTCTTTCACCGCGAACCGCCCGGCATAGCGCTCGAATTTATTTTTAAATCGCTCGCAATAAGCCCTTTCTCCCGCCGTGTAAATCCGTCGCAGAAATGCTTCCCCACGTCTTTCTATCGTGCTGCGTATCCGCGGTACCTCCGCGATGTCTACTCCGATCCCGACAATCAAAATGCCTCCCGCGAGCAGTTCCACACCTACCGCGATTATACTGAGACCATTCAGATGACGCCCGCGAAGACGAAAACCTCATCAAGAACGCGAACACCTAGAAATAAGCCCCTTCCGCGGGACGGTTGGAAACTTTGCACCTCTGCCGCCGGTGTAAGCTTTCTTCAAGTCCCGGCGTTCAGAGCGTTCCCATGGTTGGTCCACGGCTTCAGCACTTCTCAAGGAGGAGTCAGCACACTTAACGGCGGCAAGGTGTTGAATCTCGGATTCATCGAATGGGATGCCCGCGAAAATGTTCAGAAAAACCGCGAGCTGTTTCAATCTGCCCTTGATGCCAACGAATTCACTCTCGTCTCACTAAAGCAATTTCATTCCGACGTGGTATGTGGCTTTTCTTCTGCGCCGCCCAATGAGCCATGTAGCGCGGACGCCTCTATTACCAATGCTCCAAACCTCCTACTTGGCATTCAAAGCGCCGATTGCGTGCCAATTTTATTGCTCGATCCCAAAAAACGCGCCGTCTCCGCCGTTCATGCCGGTTGGCGTGGCACGCTCCAGCGCATCGTGGAAAAAACCATCGGCCGCATGAAAATGGAATTCAAAACCGCCCCGAGCGATCTGTTAGCGGCCGTTGGTCCAGCCATTGGCGGTTGCTGCTATGAGGTCGGCACGGAAGTCGCCGCCGCGTTTCATTCCCAATTCTCAAATGCCCCGGAATGGTTTGACGAGTTGCGTACCGGTGATGAGCCCGATCCTCTGCAATGGCTCAACCAGTTTCCCCCGGGCCATCAACCGCCCCCGAAAAATGTTCGCCTGGATTTGCGTAAAGCGAATCGTGCGCAATTGCTGGCCGCGGGTCTCCACCCGCAGAATATTTTTGTCACTGATCTTTGCACTGCGTGCCGCCCCGATCTTCTTTTTAGTTATCGCAAACAGGGCAGCGAAAGCGGCCGCATGATGTCAGTGATAGGCATTCGAGAAGGAACTAAGTCGAGCGGGAAATAATCACTCCTAAATATCGCTCGGCCTTCTACAGCGTAATCAGATTTGAACCACTTTTCTCAATCGGCGTCTCGTTGAGCAGCGCCAGTTGCCCGCAAGCCGCCATTACATCTCGCCCCCGTGAACGGCGCACAAAAGTCGCAATCCCGCGATCAATCAAAAGCTTCTGAAATTCCGCGATCGCTTCCTCCGAAGACTCCCGGTAAGGCAAATCTCCCGGATTCCACGGGATCAAATTGACCTTACATTTCAGTCCCGCAAGCAGCTTCAGCACCCGCTTAGCATCGTCCAGCGAGTCATTCACCCTGCCAAGCATCACGTACTCGAACATCAGAAATTCCCAGCTGCGTAACGGATATTTTCGGCAAGCTCCCAGCAACGCCGCCAGTGGATACTTGCGATTGATAGGCATCAGCGCATCGCGCTGCGCGTCGTTCGACGCATTCAGCGAAATCGCCAGCTTGGGCCGCTCGCTCTCCATCGCCAGCCGTTCGATTCCCGGCACGATTCCGCTCGTCGAAATCGTCACTCGTTTTGCTGGTATCCCCACGCCGTTAGGATCCTGCAAGATCCTGCATGCTGTCAGTACCGCGTCATAATTCAGTAGCGGTTCGCCTTGCCCCATGAACACAATATTGGTGTGAGGTACCAGCGTGTCTTTGTTCTCTTCCAGCGCGATCAGTATTTGCGCCAGGATTTCCCCCGCCGACAAATTGCGAATCAATCCCAGCTGCGCCGTCAAACAAAATTGACAATTCACCGCGCAACCCGCCTGCGTCGAAGCGCAAATCGTTTGCCGCCCCTCGCTTGGCATGAACACGGCTTCCACTGAAGCCGCGCGCGTCTTGTCCTTCGCACTTGCTCCCAATTCGAAAAGGTAACGGATCGCCCCATCCGCGGATTGAAATCGTTTTTTCACTTCCGGCAGCCGAACTCCCGCCTCATCTGCCAGACGCTCGCGAAGCTCCGCCGGCAAGTTGGTCACCTGCTCCAGATCAAATTTTCTTTCCGCGTACAACGCGCGATAAATCTGCTCTCCGCGATAGGCCGGCTCGCCCAGCGACACACATAGTTCGCGCAATTCCTCCTTGGTCTTGCCGAGCAATTCAGTGTTTTGCGACACGGTCACGCGCATCAGGCTCCAACTTCAAGAATACTCCGAACAGTCCTCAGCGTCTTGCCAGCCAACGCCACCACGCAAAAACGGCGTTATAATTCAAGGTGACAAAGTTTTTAGCACCATTGCCTTGGAGGGCTCCATGGCTGGCTCAACAACCGGACCCAAAGCCGACACTATCGCGGCCGAACAACTCAACATTCAGGACTGGGTGAAAGGTCTCGCGGCCATTCCCTCGAAAGATTTCTCTCTCGAAACCGTCCAGAACTACATTCTGCGCCACGCCGTCCGCCCGGAAACCATCCACAAATATTGCTATTTCTCAAAAGGCAGCTACACCCGCAACCTGATTTTCAAAAACGAAGTATTCGAGTGCATGACCGTCTGCTGGGAAATCGGCCAGCATAGCCGCGTGCATAACCATCGGGATCAGAATTGCTGGATGTCCGTGCCTGTGGGCCGCCTACGCGTGCAAAATTATCATGTCGAGCATCGGGATTCTTCGCGCGGCACCTGCAAGATCGTTCCCACTGACGCCTACATTATGGACGCTACCCATCCTTCCTACGTCAATCCGCTCGAGCCGGTTCATGAAGTGATCAACGCGCCTGAATTTAATGAGCGCGCCGTAAGCATTCATGTGTACTCCAAGCCCTTCGACAGTTGCGAAGTTTACCAGCGCGACCAGGGCACCTATGCCGACGTACCGCTCTTCTACACCAGCGAATACGGCGAATTAAACCCCGCTGAGAAGCTTCTCTAGCTTCTGGCACCCTCCAAAGCGCATTTCTGCGCGCCATCGCTCGCCACGCTTCGCCTGCCTGTGTCACAATCAGGTAATGCCCACGGAAACTCGCGATATCAAAAAGCACGCCCTGCCTAATGGCCTGGTGGTCATTACCGAAAACATGCCGCACGTGCGCTCCGTTTCCATCGGCGTGTGGGTTCGCAGCGGGTCCCGCAGGGAATCCCCTGCCGAAAATGGCTTGGCCCACTTCATCGAGCATATGGTTTTCAAGGGCACTGAGCGCCGTTCTGCGGAAGCCATCGCGCGCGAAATGGATTCGGTCGGTGGAATGCTCGACGCCTTCACCTCCAAGGAACAAATCTGCTTCAACGCCAAAGTCCTTGACGAACATCTCCCCATCGCCTTCGACGTTATCGCCGATCTCGTCCTGCGTCCCAATTTTGATTCCGAGGATGTCACCAAGGAGCAGCAAGTCATCCTCGAAGAAATCAAGATGGACATGGACAATCCCGAGTATCTTTTGCACGAAGTTTTCACTCGCGGATTTTGGCCTGAGCACCCGCTGGGACGCCCCATCCTGGGCACCCCTGACACGGTAAAAAACTTTACTCGCCCGGTCTTAAAGACGCGCTTCGCCTCCTGGTTTGCTCCAGATCACCTCGTCGTCACCGCCGCGGGCAATGTGGCTCACGAGCAGGTTCTCGACCTGGTCACTCGCGAATTTGGCCATCTCCAACCCAGTGGCCAGCACGCCCCGCACATCGCCCCGCGCACCCAGGCTCCCATTCACCTGGAAAAGAAACGCGATCTTGAACAGGTGCATCTTTGCGTCGGCGTTCCATCGGTTCCATTGGGTCACGAGGATCGCTTCGGGATTGCTGTCTTGAATAATCTTTTAGGTGGCGGCATGTCCTCGCGTTTATTCCAAAATATTCGCGAAAAGCGCGGGCTCGCGTACGCGGTCTTCAGCGAAATTACTCCGTACTCCGACGCCGGCATGCTCACTGTTTATGCCGGCTCTGCGAAAGAAACGGTTGGCCAGGTGCTGGACCTGATTGTCAGCGAATTCCGCGACCTGAAAAAATCCCTAGTTACCGAAGAAGAGCTCGCGCGCTCCAAAAACCATCTCAAAGGTTCGTTGATGCTCTCCCTCGAATCCACCAGCGCGCGCATGTCCAATCTCGCCCGTCAGGAACTCTATTTCCGCCACTTTTATTCCTTGGATGAAATCCTCTTCTCCATCGAAGCGGTCACCCGCGAACAACTGCAAGCGCTGGCGCGGCAATATTTCCGTTCCGAGGACACTGCAGTCACCGTGTTGGGAAACCTCAACGGTTTTACGCTCGATCGCGCGCGCCTGGCCTGCTAGCGCAGGCCGCATCTTAATCGTCCACGCAATTTCCTCAGCAACCCGCGAACATTTTTGCCATAAACCGTTGACCTTCTCATTACTCTCTGCCATCATGCTCGAAATTCGTCTTCGCTCTTGTTTCGCTGTGGTTTTTGGAGAGTAGCGATCGGCTTACGGGTATCCATTCTGGCGTCTGGCAGCTCGGGCAACCTCACCTTACTCGAGACGGCGCGCACCCGACTCCTGATTGACGCTGGTTTAGGTAAGCGCGAAACTCTGGCGCGGCTCGCCGCCATCGAAATGACCGTCGATCACCTTGACGGCATCCGGATCACTCACGAACACGCGGATCACTGCAATGGTTTGCCGCAAATGCTGGCGCTCTGGAAAGCTCCACTGTATGTCACCGAGCCAACTCTCGATTCGCTGCGCCGTTGCCTCCCCGAAACATTTGGCAAACGTATCGTCGGCATCGAAACCATTCACGCTGGCCAGCGCTTTATGGTCGGCGATATTGAAGTGCATGCTTTCGCCATCCCGCATGATGCGGTCGACCCTATTGGTTTCACCTTTCGCTGTGAAGGCGCCAAAATGGGGCTGGTTACCGATCTTGGCTACATGCCTGAGCTCGTGAAAGTTCATCTGCGCGATTCCGATTGCTTGCTTCTGGAATCCAATCACGATCTCGACATGTTAAAAGTTGGCCCGTATCCCTGGGTCGTGAAACAACGAGTACTCAGCCGCACCGGCCATCTTTCCAATCATGCGGTCAGCGAATATCTTTGCGACCCAGAAGGTTTTGACGGCCACGCACGCTACCTAGTCCTCGCTCACGTATCGCAAGAAAACAATAATCCCGACTTGGTGCGGCTATCCGCTGAAGAAGCCCTCAATCGCCGCCCATCCGGCTTTGAATTTCTTGGCCAGTTATTAGTCGCCTCGCAGCAAGTTCCTCTCAAGCCCCTCGACCTCTAACCATTAGCAGTGAACTGAACAACAGCAATGGGGTGGCTGGACTGTATCCCTATCTGGCTACCGGATGTTTGGGTGGTCCACCTTGCGATTTTTGCAAGGGTGGGGCCTTTTCAGGGCATCCCATTCTCTATTCATTTCAGCGGAGCCCCGGTGGGTGCATAGTTTGGAGCAGATTTTAAAAGGTCTGGTGTTACGTCAAACATCAGCCGCACAGATTTGCTATCCGGGCGATCAATGCGAGAAACTTCTACACTTTTTAACAGAGCCAGATAAGACTGCCTTGTTCCAGCTCCCAATTGGTGAGTTCTCGCGTTGCTAAGTCCCGCCCGGGCCAACAGCACCACGCCATTCAACAAGTCCGCAAGTTGCTGAGCGTTTTTTTCTTCCAGGCTTTCCGCGTCTATTGCCATCCGCAACTTATCGTTTTCCGGTTTCCCCGCGACCGTGAGCCACTGCAACTGGGCGAGCAGTGACGATAGTTGCGGAGAGGACAACCCCCCGGTGGCTTTTCGTGCCAAAGCCTGCGAAACGGGATTAGCGCTAAAAGCCTCTCTCAGAGCCTCATTGCGCATCACCGCAAAAACGGGCGAGCCCGCTACACGCGCGAATCGTTCTCGCCACTCAGAATCATCCGTCGCTTTTGCGCTGTGCAGCCACGATGCAAAGTCGTTGCTGTTGCTGATTGCCAGGCGCCCTTTCGTAAAGAACGTGAAGAAAAAATGCGTAGAGTTTTCGGCAATTGGCGACGACAAAATTTCCATGCCGCCGGATTTTTCCACCGCACCATTTTTCGCCGCGTACGCCTTGATTTTCTGTTCATCAAAATGGCCGTCGCCCACAGCAAAAAAAATCTTCTGCGCGCCCTGCTGTTCAATACTCACCGCTAGCCGATCGAGATCCTTTTCATAGTCGAAACCAGTGTCCCGAACAAATTGCCGGTATTCTTGGTCCGTCTCGGGCCGGGGCGCCCAAGCCAGCAGGTCAGCAAAAAACGGCGCCCGGCGAAGCTCGGCCAAGTCGATGAAAAGTACCGTGTCAGCGTCCTCAGGCATCCAAGATAACAGCGTATTCCGTCCAGGAATCGCCGCGCGGAACCACACAAAATAGGCGAGTAATAACAGGATTGCCACGCCAGCAGCGGTCGCCAAAGCGATGAATTGGCGCTTGTTCCTGGGTACTAAAGGCTCTGCAGGGGGCGTGCCGGCGACGTCCATAGTAACGTTATATAGTAAGTGAAGCTCCGGCGGCGACCCTATAGCGGGTCAATGCGACTTGGCCGACAGTATTAGGAAAGTTCCCAAGAGCGCCCAAGCAGGTAAGTGGCGAGCCAATAGCGTTGCGGAAGCGTCGTCACGATTATCCACAGTCTTGGCCCCCAGCGTGCTCGAACGGCGCTTGCAATCCTCCCCGAGCTTCTGCTATTCTTACTCGGTTTGAGCGTGCTGGCGTAGCTCAGCTGGTAGAGCATCTGATTTGTAATCAGAGGGTCGGGGGTTCAATTCCCTCCGCCAGCTCCACCAGACGTTGCAGGGGTTTTTCGGGGAATGAGGCGGAGCGAATCCTG
>DATBBY010000147.1:0-2156 GCA_036270765.1 Candidatus Acidiferrum sp. | reverse complement strand
AGTCGCTCCGATGAGCACTTGTACCGCTTAGTGCGAATTCATTATATCAAAAACCTGCGAATTCGAAAATCAAAATGGTGCGTCCGCCCCCGCGCTCGCAGCTCGCGCAGCAGTGCGACACAGCGGTCTCCGTCTCCAAGTATCCCGGCAGTATGAAAGCGGGGCGGACAGCCTGCTGCTGAGCGGGCAACGGGAATCGAACCCGCATGGCCAGCTTGGAAGGCTGGAACTTTACCATTAAGCTATGCCCGCTTCGTCCAGAAGCTGAAAGGTGACTTGTCACTAGTGAATAGTCAAAAGTGAGAAAGCGAAGTTGCGGCGCGCCTTACTATTTCTCAAATGCAGTGGCGACCAGTGTAGCGTTGTGGCCGCCAAAGCCGAAGGAATTATTGAGAACGACGCGCACTTTCTTTTCGCGGGCGACGTTCGGTGTGTAATCGAGATCGCATTCTTCGCCCGGATTTTCCAGATTGATTGTCGGCGGAATCACTCCATCTCGGATCGCAAGAGCGCAGGCGGCCATCTCGACTCCGCCGGCGCCGCCTAACAAATGGCCGGTCATCGATTTGGTGGAGCTGATGGCAACCTTATAAGCGGTGTCTCCGAATACTTGTTTGATCGCCCGAGTCTCGCAGATGTCTCCGATGTCGGTGGAAGTGGCGTGCGCGTTAATGTAATCGACCTGATCCGGGGAGATGCGGGCGTGCTCGAGCGCGAGTTGCATGGCGCGCGCAGCGCCTTGACCGTCCGGCGGCGGGGCCGTCATGTGATAAGCGTCCGCGGAGACGCCGTATCCTGTGAGTTCGCAGTAAATTTTCGCGCCGCGCGCTTTGGCATGCTCCAATTCCTCAACCACGACAACTCCTGCGCCTTCACTCATCACAAAACCGTCACGATCACGATCGAATGGCCGGGAAGCCCGTTCAGGCTGGTCGTTGCGGGTACTGAGCGCTTTCATGGCTGAGAATCCTGCGAGACCAATTTCGACAATGGACGCCTCCGAGCCACCTGCGAGAAAGACATCCGCGTCACCAAACTTGATAATTCGCCACGATTCACCAATGGCGTTGTTCGATGTCGCGCAAGCTGTGACAATACACAAATTAGGCCCACGCAGGTTGAACTCCATGGAGATGACGCCAGTGGCCATGTTGCTGATCAGCATCGGAATAGTGAACGGTGAATTTCGCGAGGGACCTTTCGTCAACAGGATCGTCAGTTGATCCTGAAGTGTTTTTAGTCCGCCGATTCCAGTGCTAACGATGACGCCGAAACGGTCGCGCCGTTCGAGGTTTTCGGTATCAATCCCGCTGTCCGTGACTGCCATTTTTGCCGCCGCCACTGCAAGCTGGGTGAATCGATCGGTGCGGCGGACGTCCTTCGGATTTTTGAAGAATGGTTTCGGATCGAAATCGCGGACTTGCCCACCAATTTTGCAATCGTATGCACTGGTGTCGAACGAATCGATTGCATGAATACCGCTGACCCCGTTCTTAAGATTAGACCAAAACGTCTCGACGTCGTTGCCAAGCGGCGAGAGGGTGCCCAGACCAGTAATAACAACTCTGCGATCGTTATTCATTTAGCGATTTAAGGGTCTAAATGGTCGAGCGATCTAACGTGAGGTCAATCGTTAAATCTCTGAATTACTAAATCGCTGAGTAATCTTAGCTGGTTCCCATTCCGACGCTTTGGACGCTTTGGAAGAGCTTGCCTTCGGTCTTGATGGAAGGCGCAATGATGATCTCCGTTTGTTGAAACTCAGCAACGTTGCGCGCGCCGACGTTGCCCATGCACGTGGTGATGGCTCCAACCAAGTTTTGGCTGCCATCGTCCACTTCTGCCGGCCCAAACAGAATTTGTTTGAGCGATCCCGTAGAGCCCACTCTGATGCGGGTGCCTCGTGGAAGATTTGCGTGCGGAGTGGCCATTCCCCAATGGTAGCCACGGCCAGGGGCTTCGTGCGCCTTTGCGAATGCGCTGCCCACCATGACTGCATCTGCGCCGCAGGCCACCGCCTTGCAAACATCACCGCCTTTGCTCATCCCGCCGTCAGTGATGATCGGCACGTACCGTGACGTTCTTTTGAAATAAGCATCACGCGCGGCCGCACAATCAACCGTTGCGGTGACCTGCGGAACACCGAGTCCAAGCAC
>DATBBY010000146.1:0-19184 GCA_036270765.1 Candidatus Acidiferrum sp. | reverse complement strand
GCGGTGGTCATTTTCACCGACATTAGTGAGCGGCTGCGCATCGACGAGTCCTTGCGCCTGGCGAAAGAAAATGCGGAAGCCGCAAATCGCGCGAAGAGCGATTTTCTGGCCAATATGAGCCACGAGCTTCGCACCCCGATGAATGGAATTCTCGGCATGGCCGCGTTGGCGCTGGATACCGAACTGTCCGCGGAACAACGCGAATACCTGGGCATGGTCAAAAGCTCCGGCGAATCGCTTCTTTCATTGCTGAACGACATTCTGGACCGGTCAAAAATCGAGTCCGGGAAGCTGGAATTGGAAACTATCGACTTTTCCATTGAGGATTGCATCGAGCAGGCTTTGCAACCGGTAATTCCGCAGGCGCAGGAAAAAGGAATCGACCTGGTATGGGATGCCATCGGAATTCCGCCGTTGGTGCGGGGGGATCAGGTGCGGCTGAGGCAGGTACTGGTCAACCTGGTTGGAAATGCACTGGAATTTACCAAACAAGGAGAAGTTACGATTCTCGCCGAGCGTTCCACAACCACTGAATCAGGCATACGATTCCATTTCACTATTTCGGATACTGGAATCGGTATCCCGGTCGAAAAGCAGCGGAAGATATTTGAAGCTTTCGCGCAAGCCGATATGTCCACCAGCCGGCGCTACGGTGGAACGGGACTGGGACTATCTATCTCCGAGCGGCTCGTCAGGCTAATGCATGGCCGCATCTGGCTGGAAAGCGAAGTAGACACGGGAAGCAAATTTCATTTTGAGGTGACTTTCCTGGCGGCAGATCGTCAAACAACCGACGCCGCTTACCGGACGGTGCCCGAACAGCGTCTGGTGCTGATAGCCGACGATAATCCAACGAATCTCAAAATGCTGAAACGGGTTTTGCTGGAGTGGGGCATTCCATCGGTTACGGCATTGGGCGGATCACAAGATTAGATATTTTTCGCGATCACTCGTTAAAAAATGCCGATTTCTCAGCCGCCTTACTGGATATAAATATGCAGGGGTTTGATAGCCTGCAGTTGGCAGAGTTAATCTCCGCTTCACCGGGCGGCATTCAGATTATCGCGATGATTCATTCGCCGCTGGATGGCGAACGCGCAAAAGAGTGTAAGCGTCTAGGAATTCGTACCATCTTAAAACCGCTGCGACGGCTTTCATTATGGGAGGTCTTGCATAGCCAAAACGCAGGGCCGCTAACGACCTCGAGTACAGCCGCGTCTTCCGCAGCTATATCTAACACCGCCGGCGCCAGCAAACTTCGCATTTTACTTGCGGAAGACAACACCGTGAATCAGCACCTTATCACGCGAATCCTCGAAAAGATGGGGCATACCGTGGTGGTGACCAATGACGGTGCCGCGGCGCTTACCATGTTGTCGCAACAACAATTCGATCTCGTAGCCATGGATATGCAAATGCCCGTTATGGACGAGCTCGAAGCAACGCAAAAAATTCGCCTAAGCGAATTAGGCACAGCGCGCCACATGCCGATCATCGCGATTACCGCCAACGCTTTTGACGACGACCGGCGGAAATGCTTTGAGGCGGTCACGGACGGTTACGTGGTAAAACCAGTTAGCGCGAAGGCTATTGGGGATGAGGTCGGGAGAGTCATGGCAGTCTGCATCCAGAAGCAACCGGAAGCTGTCCAAAAATAAAGGCCATGAACCTCCCAAGGTTTGATTCCGACGCTGTCCGCTGGTGGGACGGCAAATCCCATTTTCGTCGCCTTTCCGTCCCTCCGTCCGATTGCGCACTTGTAGAGCACTGATTTTATTGCTCTTATAGGACGGAACAAAGGCGGGGTAGTTGCGTTTCTAAAGGTATCAAACCATGGATATTCAACGTCCTTCTAACGCTCGCGCTAAAAAGATTCGCCGCATCTTGTATGCGACGATCGCGGTCTTGCTCATTGCCGGAGTGACCTTCGGCCTCTCTCGTTTGAAACCCGCCGCTCCTTCGGTCGACCGTGCCACAGTGTGGACCGATGAAGTAAAGCGCGGCCCCATGCTGAGAGAAGTTCGCGGTCTGGGCACCCTGGTTCCCGAAGAGATTCGCTGGATTCCCGCACAAACGGAATCGCGCGTGGACCGCATCGTGGTCCGCCCGGGCGCCATTGTGAAGCCCGACACCATCATTCTTGAACTTAGCAACCCCTCTTTGCAGCGTGACGCTCTCGATGCGGAATATCAACTCAAGGGAGCCGAAGCTGATTACGAAAATTTGAAGGTACAGGTGAATAGCGAACTGCTTAATCAGAAGGCCCAGGCCGCGTCGGTGCGCAGTGAGTATGAACAAGCGCATTTGCAACATGACGTGGACGAAAAGCTTCACAACGAGGGTCTGGGGGCCGACGTAACCGCAAAGCTCTCCAAGGTAAAAGACGAGCAATTGGGCATTCGCGCACAACTGGAAGACCAGCGAACCTTAATCGCGAACGACTCAGCGGTGGCAAGACTCGCGGCACAACGCGCTCACGTCGATCAGCAGCGCGCGCTGTACCAACTGCGTCGTAGCGAACTGGATGCCTTGCATGTGCGCGCAGGCATCGATGGAGTGTTGCAACTGCTTCCGGTGGATGTGGGCCAGCACGTGACACCGGGAACGAACCTGGCGCGCGTAGCCGATCCCAAGAAACTGAAGGCGGAAATCAAGATCGCGGAGACCCAGGCCAAAGATGCGGTGATCGGGGAAAAAGCAACTGTTGATACGCGCAACGGGGTGGTCACCGGGCATGTTTCGCGCATTGATCCTTCCGTGCAGAACGGAACGGTGACCGTGGATGTGGTGTTCGACCAGCCGCTGCCCCCAGGCGCGCGCCCGGACCTCAGCGTCGACGGCACCATCGAAATTGAAAATCTCAAAGACGTGTTGTACGTCGGCCGGCCGGTTCACGGGCAGTCCGACAGCACCGTGGGAATTTTTAAGTTGGATGAAGACGGATCGGACGCTACTCGCGTCAACGTAAAGTTGGGGCGCAGTTCGGTAAACACCATCGAGATCGTTTCGGGTTTGAAAGTCGGAGACAAAGTAATCCTCTCCGACATGTCCGCGTGGGATAACTTCGATCGCATTCGTTTGAAATAGTGAGTTGGTTCATTCGGGAGCGCTGACGGTGCAAACATTCTGGCAGGATGTGCGATACGGCCTGCGCATGCTCGGGAAAAACCCGGGTTTTGCCAGCGTTGCGATCCTTACGCTGGCACTGGGTATCGGCGCCAATACCGCGATTTTTTCTCTGATGGACCAGATTATGTTGCGGCGCTTGCCGGTGAAGAGTCCCGACGAGCTGGTCATTTTGCGCTCTCCAGGTCGCGGAGAAGGCCATGTCTGGACCGACGGCGACGGCGCGCAATCATTTTCCTACCCTGCCTACAAGGGGCTGCGTGACTGCCCCGCGGTGAATGGAATGCTAGCGCGTTTTGCCTTTGAAGCCAGCATCGCGAGCCGAGGGGAAACGGCGGAACGCGGGCTTGGAGAACTCGTCTCCGGAAATTATTTTGACGTTCTAGGCGTCCACCCCACTTTTGGGCGCCTGTTCACTGCGGACGATGATCGAGTACAGGGCGGTCATCCCTACGTAATTTTGAGCCACGCCTATTGGATGCAGCATTTCGGCGGGGATCCCGGAATTTTGAACCAGACCTTGCTCGTCAATAACACCCCATTAACCGTAATCGGAGTGTCGCAAAAAGGATTTGATGGCATCCAGGTTGGGCAAACTCCGAACATCTTCGTGCCCATGATGATGAAGCCGCAGATGACCCCCAACCGGAATGGCCTGGATGATTGGAACGATGCCTGGCTGGCTATTCTCGCGCGACGGAAGCTCGAACTTTCGTGGGCACAAACGGAAGCGGCCCTGACCGCGGCGTATCATCCATTGCTCGAACAACAACTTGCAACCATAAAGGGCTGGGACCAAAAGAAGCGTGCGCTTTTTCTCGAGAAAAAAGTCCTTCTGCTTCCAGGTGCAAGCGGCAGGCGAACGGTGCAAACCGATTCAGGACCTGCGCTGCTCACTTTATTCGCGCTGGTTGGTTTGGTTTTGCTGATTGCTTGCACCAATGTCGCAAATCTTTTGTTGGCGCAGGGTGCGTCGCGGCAGCGCGAGTTCGCAATTCGGACCGCGATGGGCGCAAGCCGCAGCCGCATGATTCGGCAATTAGTGATCGAAAGTCTGCTTTGCGCCACAGCAGGCGGCGCCTTAGGATTGGTCGTTGGCCTGTGGTTGATGAATATTCTGACGCCGGAGGTGGTCGCGTCCGGTGTTTCGGGGCTGTCGGCGAAGCTTAACGGGACCGTTCTGGCGTTCGCCAGCGGCACTACCCTTTTGGCCGGACTTCTTTTCGGATTGATTCCCGCTTGGCGCGTCACACGCAGCAGTGTTACGCAAACTCTTAAAGACCAGGGCTCGACCGGTTCGGTAGCCCTCTCTCACGTCCGCTTTCGCAAGTTTTTGGTTGCAGGTCAGGTGGCGTTTACTTTGTTGCTGCTGGCGGGAGCGTGCCTTTTCACCAAGACGCTATGGAATCTGCGCAGCCAGAGTCTTGGTCTGGACACTACCAACGTAATTACCTTTTCCATTTCACCGGCCCTGAATGGCTACGACACCGCTCGCAGCATCGCGCTGATCGACCGGATGCGTGAGCGTTTCGCGGCGCTTCCCGGAGTGAAAGCGGTAGGTTCCTCGGAGATTTCCAGTCTAACCGGCACGGACATGGGCGCGAACATCACTGTTGAAGGTGGCCCCCAGCTTCCAGAAGATCAGGAACATGTCCTATATGACCCCGTCAGCCCGGCGTATTTCTCTACTATCGGAGTGCCCCTGGTGGCCGGGCGCGAATTTGACGCCGGGGATACGAGTGCGCGTGGCAAAGTGGCAATCGTCAACGAAGCCACGGTTAGGCGCTTTTTTCCCAAACGTGATCCGGTGGGGTCACGCTTCGCATTTGGCTCTGGGGATGCAGTCAAACCGGACACCCTGATCGTCGGAGTCGTAAAGGACAACAAGCAGGACCACGTTCGCAGCGAAATCGCCCCCTACATCTTCCTTCCGTATGCGCAGAGAGAAAAATTGAGCGGTATGACCTTTTATGTGCGAACGCAGCAAGATCCCCTACTCACCGCTGACGAATTGCGCGGCAGTGTCCGCGATCTGGATCCCAACTTGCCGGTCTACGACCTCAAGACCTTCCAACGTGTGGTGGATGAGGACTTGCTCGCCGAGCGGCTAATCGCGGGATTATCCGCAAGCTTTGGCGTTTTGGCAACGCTACTAGCCGCCATGGGTATTTATGGCGTGCTGGCCTATCTGGTCATTCAACGCACCCGTGAGATTGGCATTCGAATGGCGCTGGGCGCCGCCACCGGGCAGGTACGTACACTCATTTATAAGGAAATGGGATTCATGGTCGTCGCCGGTGCCCTGGTGGGATTGCCGATAGCCTATGCGCTGGCGCGCTTGGGCGAATCCCTGCTCTATGGGGTGCACGCCAACAACGTTGGGATCTATGTAGTGGCTTTGAGTGTGATCGCCGTGATTGCCGCAGCAGCCTGCTACCTACCGGTGCGGCGTGCTACGCAAGTCGACCCCATGGTGGCCTTGCGTTATGAATAGCAGCGGAACTAAATCGGGTCCGTTTCGTATCAACTGGTGCGCATAGAAGTTTCGAGGAGAAAACGTGATGGAATCAAACGACACCCTGATCAAGATGGAAGGCGTGAAGAAGGTGTTCTACACCGATGAAGTGGAGACTCACGCGCTGTCGGAAATTCACCTGGAGATACAAAAAGGCCAATACATTTCCATTGCCGGACCATCGGGGTGCGGCAAGTCCACGCTGCTTTCAATTCTGGGGCTACTGGATTCGCCTACCGATGGACAATATTGGCTCAATGGTCAGCCGGTTTCGAAGCTGACCATAAGCGAGCGCACTCGCATTCGCAACCGCGAAATCGGATTCATTTTCCAGGCCTTCAATCTAATCGGGGATCTCACGGTTTACGAAAACGTTGAGCTGCCGCTGACTTATCGCGGCACCGGCACTGCCGAACGCAAGCAAAAAGTGCAACGCGCGCTGGAGCGCGTAGGCATGGCGCACCGCCTGCGCCACTACCCTTCCCAGCTCTCTGGAGGTCAGCAGCAACGTGTGGCCGTGGCGCGCGCGCTGGTCGGCGATCCTCTAATCTTGATGGCTGATGAGCCCACCGGAAACCTGGACTCCAAGAATGGCGAAGCGGTAATGGAGCTGTTGCGCGACCTGCATCGCAACGGAGCGACCATCTGCATGGTTACCCACGACGAGCGCTACGCGAATTTTGCAGAGCGCAATATACATTTGTTTGACGGACGCATCGTGGATGAAACCAGGGAAGTCAGCGTGGGAGCGTAAATTTTCAGATTAAGCCTTTTTTAGGCCAAACATTTGTTTACCACTGAGGCCTTTGTTCATGGACACCATCCGGCAGGATATTCGTTATGCCTTACGCATGCTTTGGAAGCACCGCTTCGCAACTTTCGTTTGCGCTGGAGCGTTGGCGCTGGGTATCGGCGCCAACACCGCCATATTCAGCATGGCGGAAGCCTTCCTGTTGCATCCCGTTCCGCTGGATGAGGTCAACCGCCTCGTAGCGATAGTCGATTCGAAACCCCGCCAAAATATAGAAAAGACTTCCGTCGCGACAGCTACCTATCTGGAATGGCAGGAACAAGCGCGATCTTTTGACCGGCTCGGCGCTTATTCCTGGGATGGCGTTAACTTTACAGGCGATGGCACACCTCAAAAAATTCAGGATTTTCGCGTAACCACTAATTTTTTCTCGACACTGAATGTGCAGCCGCATCTAGGCCGCGATTTTCTTCCGGAAGAAGGGGAACTCGGAAAAAATCAGGAGCTCATTCTGAGTTACGGGCTCTGGGAACGCCGCTACGCCTCAGATCCCAAAATTCTGGGCAAAGTTGTGAAGGTCGACGGGAAACCGTTCACGATTGTCGGCGTCATGAGTAAGGGTTTCGACTTCCCTATGAGCGCAGAGGCCTGGTTGCCGATGGCTTTCGACGCCAAACAGCGTGTCGAGCGGGATAATCGGGGGCTATGGGTAATCGGGCACCTGCAGCCTGCGGTTTCCTTCAAGCAAGCCCAGGCAGAGATATCCACCATTGCTCAGCACCAGGCGACTGCGTATCCCGACGCATACAAAGATTGGCAGGTGCACGTGCTGCCGCTCGGGGAATTCGCCACGGGCGATCTAACACGCCAGTACACTTTGCTGCTGCTTGGCGCGGTTGGATTCGTGTTGTTGATTGCTTGCGCGGATGTCGCCAACGTTCAGTTTGCGCGTGTATCCGGACGGCAGAAGGAACTTGCCGTGCGCGCCGCCATGGGTGCGACTCGCTCGCGCATTGTTCGGCAACTGTTGATCGAGAGTGTGATGCTGTCGCTTTTTGGCGCAGCGCTCGGGATTTTCCTGGCGCAGTGGATACTTAGCATCATTCTTTCGCATATGCCGCCGGACATCGCGCGCTACATCGCGGGCTGGAAGTCCATTCGTCTCGATTTTGGCGCTTTTCTTTTCACGTTCGCCGTGGCGCTGGCAAGTGGACTGCTTTCAGGCATCGCGCCATCGCTCATGAGTTCGCGCACAAATATCTCTGAAACTCTGAAGGAGAGCGGGCGCGGCGCTTCTTCCGGGCGCGCGCGGCATCGCTTGCGCAGCGCTTTGGTGGTTGCCGAGGTTTCGCTGTCCCTGGTTTTGCTTGTCGGCGCGGGGCTGTTGGTAAAAGGTTTCAATGCGCTGCTGACGGTAAACCAGCAATATCATCCGGAAACACTGTTAACGCTGAATCTGAATTTACCCGAATTGCAATACCCGCAGAGGTCTGCGCGCGTCACGTTTCACGATCGGCTGCTGCAGAATCTCTCTACTATTCCGCAAGTGCAATCTGCCGCGCTGGCCACCACTGTCCCGTATGGCAATGGCGGCGGCACCGATGCGAATCGCTTCTTGATAGAAGGCCGCCCTGTACAGCAGCGCGAAGAATCGCGTACCGCCATCATGGAGACCGTTTCGCCAAATTATTTTGCGGTGATGAATATTGGCTTGAGAGACGGCCGGGTATTCACGGATTCAGACGGTGACGGCCCTCAACCGGTCGCAGTCATCAGTCGCAGTCTCGCGAGCCGTTATTTTGCGGTCGAAAATCCGTTAGGTAAAAGGGTTCAGGTGGCAGGCTCAAAGCCGGAGATGTGGCTCACGGTGGTCGGCATTGTGGAGGATGTGCGTTACAACTGGATACAGAAAGACGCGCTGCCCACGCTTTACCGGCCTTATCGCCAGAATCCCACTTACTACGCCACAGTGGTTTTGCGCACCGGCGACGCCCCAGCGAAGTTTACGTCGGCGGTGCGCAGCAAGATCGCGGCTATAGATCCGGACCTGCCGATCTACGAAGTGAAGCCGCTTAGCCAAGTCATTACCGAATCTATTATCGGCATATCCTACGTAGCGGCCATGATGGCGGGCATTGGGATCATTGCCATGGTCTTGGCATCGGTCGGCGTGTACGGAGTCATGTCATATTCGGTTAGCGAACGAACGCATGAGATGGGGATTCGCATGGCTATGGGCGCGTCACAAGGCGCCATCAACCGACTCGTCGTGGGAAATGGAATGCTACTCACCGTTATCGGCATTGCCATTGGTCTGCCTTTGGCGTTTGCCCTGGCCCGCGCGCTATCCAGCCTGCTTTTCGGCGTAACAGCCAGCGACCCTTTTGCTTTCATCGGCCTGCCGCTCATTCTTGGCGCTGTCGCGTTTTTGGCTTCTTATCTCCCCGCTCGCCGCGCTGTGCGCATCGATCCATTGACGGCTCTTCGCTATGAGTGAAACAATTTGTTTTCGCTGCGACGCGGATGCGCTTTACCGCTAACCACGACCGCGAAAGTTCGACAAGAGGAGCGATGTGGAACCTTTAATCCAGTTTAGAAGTCTCGAAAAATCGTACGACGCCGGCGGCAGCAAATTTTTTGTCTTGCGGCGCATCAACCTGGCAATTCAACAGGGCGAATTTGTAACCATCATGGGCCCTTCGGGCGCCGGAAAATCTACGTTGCTTAGCATTATTGGGATGCTGGACAGTGCCTGGACGGGTGAGTATTACTTTCTTGGCGAAGCTGTCCACCAACTGAATACCAAGAAGCGCAACGAGCTTCACAAGACCAACATTGGTTTTGTTTTCCAGAGTTATCACCTGATCGACAATTTGACCGTCTTTGAAAACCTGGAGGTGCCGCTCTCCTATAAAAATGTTCCTCACAAGGAACGGGTGAGCCTGGTGTGCGATGCGTTGGACCGCTTTCATATCGTGGGAAAAAAGGATTTGTTTCCCAACCAACTATCCGGAGGTCAACAACAGCTTGTGGGCGTGGCTCGCGCGGTTATTCTGCATCCCAAGTTGCTGCTCGCCGACGAGCCTACTGGCAATCTTCACTCCGCGCAGGGTGACGAAATCATGCAGCTTTTCAAAAAATTGAATGATGCAGGTACCACCATCATTCAGGTGACGCACTCGGAGCGCAACGCCGCTTATGGCAATCGCATCATCCAGCTTAAAGACGGCTGGGTGGTAAACGAAAGCGCGGCCGCAACGGTTCAATCCGCATAGCTTTGAAAGCGTTTTCACATGCGATGCAGCTTGGCGGCAATGTCAGTGCTCGCGTTCTTAGTTCCCAATAACGAAATTGGAATAGACTTCTTCAACAAATGAAATCTGCCGCCAACCAGTCCTATCGCGTCTTGCTGGCCGACGATCAATCCGACATTCGCGACGCATTGCGCTTATTGCTGAAGCGTGAAGGCTACGAAACGCACGGCGCAGCTTCGCCCGCCGATGCGCTCGCGGCCATCGAGTCGCGCGAATTTGATGCCGTGCTGATGGATTTGAATTACGCGCGCGACACCACTTCCGGGCAGGAAGGCTTGGACCTGCTCACCCGCATACAAATGCTGGACAGCACGCTGCCGGTTATCGTGATGACCGCGTGGAGCAGCGTGGAGATTGCGGTCGAAGCCATGCGACGCGGCGCGCGCGACTTCGTACAGAAGCCCTGGGAGAATATTCGCCTGCTCTCGATTATTCGCACGCAAATTGATTTGCGCCAGGCCTTGCGGCAGGCTTCGCGCTTGGAAGCGGAAAACCGGCTACTGCGGGCCGAATCGCGCCCAACTTTTCTTGCCAAATCTCCAGCGATGACTCCCGTTCTCGACCTGGTGGCGCGCATAGGTCCCTCGGACGCTAACGTGTTGATCACCGGAGAGCACGGCACCGGCAAAGAAGTTGTGGCGCGCGCACTGCATGCGCTATCTAACCGCGCTTCCAAACCCATGGTCACCGTGAACGCCGGAGGCCTTTCCGAAGGGGTATTCGAAAGCGAGCTTTTTGGTCACGTGAAAGGTGCATTTACAGATGCGCGATCCGATCGTGTAGGGCGCTTCGAGCTTGCCGATGGCGGCACTCTTTTCCTGGACGAAATTGCCAACGTGCCGTTGAATCTTCAAGCCAAGTTGCTGCGCGTCCTGGAAACGGGAGAGCTCGAACGCGTGGGGTCGTCGTCTACCCGGCGCGTCGACGTGCGGGTGCTCGCGGCCACCAACGTGGACGTGAACTCCGAAGCCGCTGCGGGGCGCTTCAGGCAGGACCTGCTCTTTCGCTTGAACACGATCGAAATCTTTATCCCGCCACTACGTGAACGCCGCGAAGACATTGACCTGCTTGCGCACCACTTCGTTCACGGATATTCCCAGCGTTATCGCAAAAATATAGCTGGCTTCGACACCGCCGCCACCGCCGCGCTGCATGAACATCTCTGGCCCGGGAATGTACGTGAGCTCGACCACGCGGTGGAGCGTGGTGTGCTGCTTTCCGGCGGACCGCTTGTTCGCGCAGCCGATCTTGGACTGCGGGCCCAAGCATCCACGGCGGCTGCACGCCTAGAGGAAATGCCGCTCGATGAAGTGGAACGCCACCTCATACGGCGCACGCTGGCGCGTCACGACGGCAACGTCAGCCAGGCGGCCAAGGCTCTGGGCCTAAGCCGTAGCGCTTTGTATCGCCGTTTACAGAAGCACGAATTAGGATGAGGCGCCTCTCCTACGAACGCCGCATTCAGCTTCTGGCGCTCGCTGCGGGTCTTCCCGGTTCTTTTATTGCGCTAATTTTGCTGTGGACGGGCTCGTTTTCGTCGGGTTCCGCGTGGACTCTCACATTTCTCATCCTGAGTCTTTGGCTCGGCTTCGCTCTTTCGCTGCGACACCGGGTGGTCTTTTCCTTACAGACTTTGTCAAACCTGCTGGCGGCCATGCGCGAAGAAGATTTCTCCATCCGCGCTCGCGGCGCGCGACCTGACGATGCCATGGGTGAAGTCATGATCGAGGTAAATGCTCTCAGCACCATGTTGCGAGAGCAGCGCTTGGGTGCGCTGGAAGCTACGGGCCTGCTGCGCACCATCATAGAAGAGATCGACCTGGCTATCTTTACCTTCGATCACCAAGCCAAGCTTCGGTTGGTCAACCGCGCCGGTGAACGTTTGCTGATGCGTCCATTGAATCGCCTCTTGGGTTCCACAGCACTGGAACTGGGTCTCGCAGGATGCTTGGAAGGCGAATCCGCTCGAACGATGGAGCTGACATTTCCCGGAGGATCTGGCCGCTGGAGTATTCGTCGAGGATCGTTCCGGCAGAGCGGCCTGCCTCATCAACTTGTCGTGCTTAGCGACCTTAGCCGCACGCTGCGGGACGAAGAACGCCAAGCCTGGCAGCGCCTTATTCGCGTCCTCGGCCATGAGCTCAATAACTCACTTGCCCCTATCCAATCCGTCGCTCAGGGGTTGGAAAGCGGACTCAATGCCGCCAATCAATTGCCGGAATTGCAAGCTGGGCCCGCAGCCCCGATCCTTCAAGATCTGCAAGAGGGCTTGGCCATCATTCGTTCTCGTACAGAAGCGCTCGGACGTTTTATGGCTGCTTATTCGCGGCTCGCGAGGCTTCCTAAACCAAAACATTTGTCCGTGTCGGTTGGGGAGTGGGTGCATCGGACTGCTAAGCTCGAAACCCGCGTTAAAGTCTGCATAAAGGAAGGGCCTCGAACCACCGTCTCCGCGGACGTCGATCAATTGGAGCAACTGCTAATCAATTTGATTCGGAATGCTGCCGATGCGGCGCTCGAAACGCATGGCGGCGTGCAAGTTGGTTGGATAACACAAGGTTCGCAAGTAGAAGTCTGGGTGATCGATGATGGTCCCGGTATTCCTAATACCGCAAATTTGTTTGTCCCATTTTTCACCACCAAACCGGCAGGCTCCGGTATCGGTCTGGTTCTCAGCAGACAAATCGCGGAAGCTCACGGTGGGCAGTTGACGCTCGAAAATCGAACTGACGCTCGAGGGTGCGAAGCCCGCTTGCGTTTGCCGTTCTAGTACCCACCGCTCACAAATTTGTCGAATAGTTGTCCAATTTATCCACCTGTCCTGGTGCAGGTTGCACCTTGTTCAAGATTTGCACCCTAGTACAGTAGCGGCGCAGCGGCAGTAACCCGTAGCCTGCACATGCTACGGGAAACGGCGCATCCCCGATTTCCGGAGTAATAAAACCCTGGGATAAAAACTTTGAACGTTGACATACAATACGGGCCCGAATATCGCGGCGATTCGAAAATTCTGAAAGCGCTTTTAATTTTTGTCATTTTGCTGGCCGCGGCGATGAGCAACGCGGCTTCGGCGCAGGGTGCGAGCTGCGTGTATTCTTCCGGCTTGTGGGCTAACACCGCCTTATCTCAGGGACAAGCATCGACGTTCCGCGTAACTTACGACGGGACACCTACTAGTTCATCGGCGAACGCTATCAGCGGATTGTCTTCTGGTTCTGCTCAACAGTATTCAGATCTTGCCACGGGGGTACGATTTAATCCCAGCGGAACGCTTGACGTAAGAAACGGCTCGGGGTTCACCGCCGCCGCGAATATTGGCTACCAAGCCGGCGTCACTTACCATTTTATTTTGGATGTGAACGTTGCAAGCCACACTTATAACGCTTATGTCGTAATCCTCTCACGACAGATCACTTTAGGGTCAAATGTGGCATTTCGCTCCGAACAGAGCTCCGACTCCATACTTAACACCATGGGCGTGATGAGTTCTTCGGGTGCACTCGGCATTTGCAATATCACTGTGTCTTCCTCGCCGACTACCATCGCGGGTTCTCCATCAACGCTGACCGCCAACGTCAGCAGTTTGAATTTTGGCAGCACCGGACTAGCCAGCAGTGCGCAACGAAGCGTGACATTGACGAACACCGGTAGTTCCAGCGTTACGATTTCAGGCGTTTCTGTTTCCGGAGCTGGATTTACTGCCAGCGGCAGCGCTTCGGGACTTACCGTGAGTCCTGGCCGGACTGCCACTGTGAGCGCCACTTTCTCGCCTTTTACTACCGGAAGCTTGGCGGGGCGCCTCACTATAACCAGCAACGCCATAAATTCGCCCGTGACCATTGCTTTGTCCGGCACCGGCGTGTCGTCCTCTACGCATTCGGTGGCACTGTCCTGGACTGCTAGTAGTTCGTCCGTAGCTGGTTACAATGTTTACGTCAGTCCCTCTTCAGCCGGGCCCTACTCCTTATTGAACTCGTCGCCGGTGCCAAGCACTAGCTTCGTCGACACCAACGTGCTGTCCGGCGACACTTACTATTTCCGCATCACGTCGGTAAGTTCCTCATATCAGGAGAGCGCTCCTTCAGCGGCCGTTCAAGCCGTCATTCCATAAACATCTCGTCGCTTTCAGGCAACTGCAGCGTCCGCGTCGAGAAAATTCCCAAATTAAGGCGACGGCACGTCAGAGTATTTCGCTGGTGAAACAACCCAAGCCTTATTCGTAGCGCAGCGCCACGATGGGGTCCACTCGCGACGCGCGCAGCGCAGGAATCACACACGCTGCAAGCGCCACAGTTGTCAGCGTAGCTGCCACGCCGATGAATACCGCCGGGTCTCGCACCGGCACGCCGAAGACTAAGCTCGAAACGGCGCGGCCAAGCGCCAAGCCTCCCAGCAATCCTGCTCCAATCCCAATCAACACGACCATCATTCCTTCGCGAATTATCAGGCGCAAAGCGTCGCGAGGCGTGGCGCCCAAGGCCATACGCACTCCAATCTCGCCGGTGCGTTGGCTCACGGAATACGCCAGCACGCCATAAATTCCCACCGAGGCGATCAACAGCGCCACAAACGCGAATACGCTGAGCATCACGGTATTCAGCCGAGGTTGAGCCTCGCTGTTCGAAAGCCATTGCTCCATCGTCCGCACATTCGCCAGCGCCAATTCGGAATCGAGTTCGTGAACCTTTTCGCGAATTGCAGGCAGCAATGCCTCCGGGGCCGGCGATCCGTCGGTCCGCACGACGATATCCATCAGCGGCCACACACGCGAGGCCATCGGAAAATAGAGTGATGGAAATTCCTCGGTCAGAGCCGCGCTGCGCACATCGCCAACCACTCCGACTATGGTGAACGGTATGCGCGGATCTCCAGTGCGACGCATGGTCCGCCCTAAGGGATCAGCATCGCCCCAGAATTTCTTTGCGGTAGCAGCGCTGACGATCATAACGGGCAGCGCATCGGGACCGTCGGCGTCAGTGAAGTCGCGGCCATGCAGTATCGGTATGCCCATGGTTTTGAAGTACCCCGGGCTGACGATGCGCCAATCAATTGGCGCGGCGCTGGCCGGCGGCAACACAGATTTTTCAGTGGTGATCATCGGGTGCCTGCTGTATGTGCCTGCGCCGAAGGGGATGCCGCTTGATACCGATGCGCTGCGAACACCAGGGATGGATTGCAAGGAATCGAGCAGTGCGCGATAAAGCTGCGGCGCCTTGCTGTTCAGCGGATACTTTTCTTTCGGCGGAGAAAGCTGAAAGCTGATCAACCCGCGCGGCTCAAAGCCGAGGTGCACCCGCTGAAGATTCCCCAGACTTTCAAGGAACAAGCCTGCCCCAATTAAAAGGACCGTCGCCAGTGCCAATTCAATCGCAATGAGGCCTTTGCGAAGGCCCGCAGACATTCGACTTGATGATCCGCGCCCGCCTTGCTTGAGAACGGCGTTCAGATCGAATTTCGCAGTTCGCCACGCGGGCGCAATCCCAAATAGCAGTCCGGTTACGATTGTGGACCCAAGCGCAAACAACACCACCTCGAAATCCATTTCCACTGCCGGAACCGGTAGAGTATTTGGCGGCAACATTTGATCGACTGCGCGCAACGCCCAAACCGCCACCAGCAGGCCCGCGACGCCGCCAGCGATCGACAGCACGACACTCTCGACCAACAATTGAATCATCAACCGGCCGCGGCTCGCGCCAATCGCGGCTCGCACTATCATTTCGTTCTGTCGTACCGCCGCTCGTGCAAGTAACAGATTGGCGATGTTGGCGCAGGCGATCAGCAGCACGAAAGCCACCGCCCACAGAAGCACCAACAGCCCAGTCTTGAGCTGCGGACTCACGAAGGTGTCAAACATGCTGACAAGCCGAATGCCCCAGTCCCGTAATTCTGGATATTGCTGGCCCATCAGCGATGAGACGGTATTCATCTCCGCTTGCGCCTGCTCGATTGATACACCATCTTTCAGCCGGCCGATCACCAGGATCAAATGGTTGAGGCGTAGCTCCTTCGCACGATCGATTGTCAGCGGAGTGTAAATGTCCGCGCCAGAAAATAGGTTCAGTGACGCGGGAGCAACGCCCATGACTGTCGTAGGAGCGCCATCGAGAATAACGGTGCGACCGACCAGATTTCGATCTGCACCGAATCGCCACTTCCAGAGGCCTTCCCCGATCATGACAACCGCGGGAGCGCCCGGCTTCTCTTCGTCGTCAGTAAACGTTCGCCCAATCAGCGCGGAAATTCCGAGGACCCGCGTCAACGCTGGGCTTATGCGATTACCGGATAGCTGCTCGGGTTCTACCGTTCCCGTCAGCGTGTAGTTATTGAAACCAATCGCGGCTAGCTCTTGAAACGATTGTGACTGCTCACGCCATGACACGAAGTTCAGGATCGAAGAACTAAACGTCGGCAGGTTGAGCTTGTCGTTCTTTTCCGCAACCTGCACCAGCCGGTTTGGTTGCTTGAACGGCAGTGGCCGCAGCAACACCGCGTTTACCACGCTGAAAATCGTGGTGTTGGCTCCAATGGCCAGCATTACTGTCAGGATGACCGCGGCCGTGAACAGCGGCGTACGGCGCATCATTCGGATGGCGTGGCGAATGTCGGCGAATAGCAAAGTCAATTCTCCATCAACAGGAGTTTGACGCTCCGCGGACGGATCCGTTCACAAAATTCTTAAGGTTTACGATGGTCAGATGATAAGCCCTGCCACAACCGGTTTGAGGATAAATAAACGGTGCTACACGGGTAGGCCCTATCTGTTTGTCGTCGGCGCCCTTGCCAAACCATCCGGACGCGATCCGTTGACGACCCAAATGAAAACCGCCCGCCTGGAAGCTCCGGCGGGCGGTAAATGATGCGTCGTGATGGGTGATTTATTGCTGCCGTACGGCGGTGCCGATCACCACTCGTCCGCTATCCACGCCTACCAGAATTATGGTGTTGGCGTTGACCACGTAAGCCCGGAAGTTGAACGTAGTCGACGGTGTCGTTGAAGTCGTCAACTGCAACGCATTCCCCTGCGCCCCTCCCAATGTTCCATCTCCTTGCAGTGTCAGCAACCCATTAACCGCGACACCAGTGAAAATCTTCCCGTCGCCCAGTTCAGTGAAATCCAACACACCCCCGGAAATGTTGTTCGAGCCCGCGCTCGACACGGGAATTACGCCGACAAAATCCTCTTCAAAGCCATTGGACAAATTCACGCCACTCCAGTTGATCGCATAACTGCCAGCTATGGAAGCCGCCGTGAACGTTCCACTCTGTGCCGTGATAGATCCATCGGCAACCACATTGGGCGAGTCATCCTGAATAAATCCTTGCGTAGCAGAAGCCATATAGAAAACATATTGAAAAGGTTGATTCCTGGTCACGTCCGTGAAATTCAACGTGCCACGCCCGGTGCCCGCCGCATCGATGGTAAGCGTGACGTTGCTGAATCCGCCGGCCTTCGGAAAAGCGTTTACTCCACCGCTGAAATCCTCATCGAGGCTCAGATTGGTGATGTTTCCGTTAGCATCCGAAGTAAATCTTCCTGCCCGCGCCAGCCCCCCAAACACGCCCTGACTGATCGCCGCACCGCCAACCGCAAACACAAAGCTGCCAGGGAACGCCGCCACCGTGGTGGATACCGCGGTTTGCGCGATTGCCGAGCCCGAAGTTGCCGCCACGGTGTCATTTTCAACGAGCACCAGATGGCTGGCATCAACGACATAGAAGACATAGCTGAGATTGAGGATCTGGCTATTCAGCGTGGTAGCGAGTGTCATTGTTCCGCGCCCGAAGTTGCTGAAGTTGGTTGCATCCAGCGTGATCGTTCCGGGCTGCAGCGCAATCGCGCCTGTAGGAGAAGCGCCGTCGTTCACATCCATTTCCCCGCCAGTGACACCACTAACACCATTGGTAGTGAATTGTCCGACGAACGATGCGGAAGTCGAGTTCCCCAAATCCACGCCGCTAACATCAAATGCATAAGCCGTTGCGAACGTGCTGCTGATGGTTTGCAGCCGGAAGTTTCCACTCATGGTGGAAGAGCCGTCCGTCTCGATCATCAAGCCGCCAGAAGTGGAATCCAACGCAATGCTGAAAGTAAAATTATCCGCTACGTTGGGATTCACCACGTCCGGATGGCTTAAGGTGAGCACACCTCGCCCATTCGAACTCATCGTATAGTTTGAAGCAGGGGCGGCCGTGAAGTTAAATGTGCTGAACGAGCCAGCATCATTCACGTCTTCAATAGCCATGGTGATGTTGCCTTGACCGTCGGCGTGGAAGCTGCCAATGCGCGAAATCGATAGACCTTGAGTGTTATCGGTGCCGCTCATCGAGAAGGCATAGGTGCCGTTCAAACTCGCGAGCGAATAACTGCCCTGTGGCGTTGGTGTGGGCGACGGCGTAGGGGTGAACGTGCCATTTCCCCCGCCGCAGGCTGCGGCATATAACCCTAGCACCAGGCTGCCAGACAGAAAAATCCGCTTCACCGGGTGGGTTGTCATCGCGCGCCCGCCGGTGAAACGATCTTTCCGTTGGCGTTAACTGCGGTGGGCAATAGTGGCATACCGTTTTTCGAGCGCACTGCCACCGATTGCGAACCCTTCTGTATAAGTCGCGCCACAAAGACACTGCTGTTGCCGAACTGCACCGTTTCGCCGGTAATGCTCACGGAATCTCCAGCCTGCAAAGAAATGTTGCTCGCTTGAATTACTTTCGCGTTGCCGGCATGCACGTCGATCGTACCGGAAGAAGTTTGCAGAGAAATGTGAGCACCAAGGGGCGGAGTCGTCGACGAGGCACTGTACTGCACAATTTTCCCGCTGATCACGCTCTCGCGCGCCACATCGTAGGCAGCCCCTGCGCGATGACCAGCACTCAGCTGAATCTGTTGCCCACGCGCTTCAACACCCAACACGAATGCGATTACCGCACCAATCGCGCACGCATTTCGCACCCACTTATGTATTTTCATTCCTCACCTTTGAAGAAGTTGCCAGGACACATCGACCCGTTAGATGGGCTTCCCCACAAAATGGCTGTGAGCGAACTACGATTTGAGTTAACTTTTTACAAACAAACGCCGCAACTCGGGCCGAGCGGTCACGCAGGACGCAAACCACACCTGATACACACCTAACCCTAGTGAGAAAAACACTGCCGAAAAAATAAAGTTGCAGATGAAATTCATTACACGCATTCAACTCACCAGCCACCGGCCGCGACCCAGCTGTCGCGCGACGCTTATTCGGCCCACATCACATACTTCCGGGGCGATGCTCCAAAAGTTCCACTCAAAAATTAAAACTGTTCTTGCGTTAATTCCATTCCAGGGCATCTTCCTGTTTGACAGTTTTTGCCCCAGCATCCATAATTCCTTGTACGTCACCTGCGGAGGGCGGATAAGTCCGCGATTCAGTTCGCGGTCCATCACGGATGGCGCCAAAATATATTTTTGTTACCGGCGGTGTTGTTTCCTCACTGG
>DATBBY010000145.1:0-11075 GCA_036270765.1 Candidatus Acidiferrum sp. | reverse complement strand
AGGGGCATGCGCCGAAGCTTGCGTCAAGCTTACCTGGCCAGGTTTTACAAAGAAATTACAAAATTTTAGGGTTCCGATACCGCGGGAGGTATTCGTGGCTGTAGCAGGTCTTGAAGAAAAATATGATGCGGTACGCCAGCTAATTGCGGTAGGCAAAGAGCGCGGCTACTTGTTGTACGACGAAGTGAACGATTCGCTTCCGGCCGAAGTGCATTCTTCGGAAGAGATTGATGATCTTCTGACGACGTTCGAGCGAAATGGCATTGAAATTTACGAAGATGCGGCGTCGGCCAAAGCGGCGCGCGCCGTCGAAGTGTCCGCTGAACCTGGCGGCGACCACGATGTTGTGGTGGTGGAGAAAGAAGGAGGTCACAGCGAAGACGGCGACCTCGATCTAACTCCCGGCTCGCTGGAAAAGACCAACGACCCGGTGCGCATGTACCTGCGTGAAATGGGTACCGTGCCGTTGTTGACGCGCGAAGGCGAAGTGACTATCGCCAAGCGCATTGAGCGCGGGCAACTGGTGGTCATGAAGTCGATCACTCGTTCACCGATTGTGATTAAGGAATTGATTGCCGTTGGCGAGGATCTGCGCAAAGGTGCGCGCTCCATCAAAGAAATCGTCGTGTTTGACGATGAAGAACTCACCGAAGAGAAGATTGCCAACAAGACCAAGCAGACCCTCAAATACATCGACAAGATTGCCAAGTTGTACGAACAGGCTTTGAAGCAAGCGGTGAAGCTGGACAACACTGCGAAAGCCAAAAAGAAGCCGTATATTCGCGCCAAGTGGGAAGTGGCGCGCACCCGCGTGGAAATTTCCGTGGCCATCCGCGCCATCGTTTTTAATCCCTTTGAAAAGAAGCGGCTGATCGACAAGATGCGCGGCACCGTTGAGCGGCTGCAATCGCTGGAGCGTGAGGCGGGGCGGCTGGAGCGGCGCGCGGATGTGGCGAAAGGCGACGTCGCTTTTGAAGCGCGCAAGGAATTGCGCAACCGGCGCGGGGAGCTCAAGGACATTGAAGACGCCAGCGAAGTTGGGCTGACGGAACTCAAGCGCACTCTTACCTTCATCCATCGCGGTGAGGCGGAAGCCGACCAGGCTAAAAAAGAACTGATTGAAGCCAACCTTCGCTTGGTGGTTTCCATTGCGAAAAAATATACCAACCGCGGATTGCAATTTCTGGACCTGATTCAGGAAGGCAACATTGGGTTGATGAAAGCGGTAGACAAGTTCGAGTGGCGCCGCGGATATAAGTTCTCGACCTACGCAACTTGGTGGATTCGCCAGGCCATTACACGAGCCATCGCCGACCAGGCACGCACCATTCGCATTCCGGTGCACATGATCGAAACGATCAACAAGCTGGTGCGCACCAGCAGGCAATTGGTGCAGGAACTCGGGCGCGAGCCGACCAGCGAAGAAATCGCCAAGCGCATGGACATTCCGGTCTCCAAGGTGCGCAAAATTTTGAAGATTGCGCAGGAGCCCATTTCGCTGGAGACGCCGATTGGAGAAGAAGAGGATTCGCATCTCGGCGATTTCATCGAAGACAAGGCCGTAGTTTCACCGTCGGATGCGGTTATCAACCTTAATTTGAAGGAACAGACTTCTTCAGTGTTGAAGACCCTGACGCCTCGCGAAGAGAAAGTCATCAAGATGCGCTTTGGGCTGGACGATGGCAGCGAGCATACCCTTGAGGAAGTGGGTCAGTCGTTCGCCGTCACACGCGAACGTATTCGCCAGATAGAGGCCAAGGCATTGCGCAAGTTGCGGCACCCTTCGCGTTCGCGGAAGCTGCGGGCGTTTTTGGAAGGGCCTTCGCGGGATTATCTATAGAAACGGCGAATTGAATCGTTGCAAAAACGCCTCCGACTTCGGAGGCGTTTTTTTGTTAGAAGAGCCCAAGTTAAAACTCACGTGAGAAATTATTCGGTATGGCCGCCGGCGGCGCGGACTTGTTCGGAAGTCAAGCCGTAGAGCGGCGGCGTGGGCACGCCAAGCAAACCGAGATAAAGATAAAGTTGGCCGCGATGATGCACTTCGTGTTCGACCATGGACCGCAGCCATTTGGCGGTCTGAATGGGCACGCCACCTGGCGTTTTACATTTGCGCTTTAGGTCTTCATCACTTAGCTTGGCGAAAATCGCCAAGGAGTCGGCGTGCAGGCGCTTCATCAGTTCGATCACGCTGTCGTAATCGGCGGCTAATTCAGTTCCGTGGCTGGTGTAGCGGCTGTCGTGATTCTGAACATTTTCCGCAAACATATAGCGTTCGGTGACGGCGATGTGCCGCAAAAGATCGCCCAGCGTAAATTTTTCCGGCGCATAGGTCCAATCAATTTTGTCTGGTGGAATGCAGCCGGCGACGCGCATGGTGCGTTCGCGGACGTTGTCAAAGTATTTCAGAAACGGGCCGATGGTGGTGATTTCCATAGTGACCTCCGCGACAAACCGACGTCAGCAACATAGTAATGACTGCAGTAACACTTCAGCGAAACTTCTAGGATTCCGCCGCAACCCTGAGCAATTGCCGCGCGTGAAACGCCGTTAGCGTTGCGCCCGCGTAAAGCAAAGCCAGCAAAGTGTATCCCGCGATGACGCCCATTCTTTCCGAGATCCATCCGAGGGCCACGCACATTGCCAGTTGTACCGCGGTGGTTACGATAGCCATGGCCGACTGCGTACGGCCCATAAAATGCCGCGGAACGATGGACATGAGCGCGGATTGCGCAACCACCCCGCCCAGCGCGCGAAAAAACCCGAACAAGCCCTGCAATATTGACGCGGCTAGAAGAAACGCGACGAATGGCGCAGCCATGTGTCCCAGCGCCAACCCCGCAAATGCCGCGACATACAAGGCCAGCCGCACTTCTTCGCGCAATTGGGTGGCGATCAATCCGCCAGCAATCGCGCCAGCCGCCCATCCGGATTCGAGATAGCCCAAACCGCGTGCACCGGCATGAAGAACATCGCTGGTGAGCGCCACGACCACCACATTGGCGCTGACTACTCCGGCCATCAGGATGGAATGTGTGATTCCCAAAGCGCGTACCAGCTTCTGCTGTTTGAGGTACTGAAAACCTTCGCGAAGGTCGGCATACATGGCGAGCGAAATTCCGGCTTCGGCCACTTCCGGGTTTTCTCCCGTCGAGAGCGCTTCGGCTGTGGCTTCGGTGGCCTCGGAATATTCGCGATATTTTTGATGATCGCGGGGCGAAACGTAGCCGCGACGAACTTTGTACAGACAAAACGCGGAGACAAAGTAGGTCAACCCGTCGATCGCCAAAATTCCGGCGATGCCCGCGCGATCATAAGTAAAACCGACGAACGCTCCCGCGATGAGCAGCCCGCTCTGCACGCCGATGAGCACGGCAGCATTGGCGGCAGTGAATTGGCTCGGCGGAATAACTTCCTGCACCAGTGCATTGACGGTGGCCCAATACATCGCGGAGGCGACGCCGGTAACAAGAGTCATCAGGTATAAATGCCAAAGCGCGAGATGGCCGTGCCAGGCGATGTATGCGGTCGCCAATACCGTTATGCCGCGTGCCAGGTCGAGTGCTACGCCGAGGTAACGCCGGTCGAAGCGATCAATCAGAACGCCGCCGATGAAGGGGATGAACAAGCCGGGCAACGTGACTACGATAACTTGCAGGCTGACTTTTACCGTGGAATGCGTGGCGGCCATGATGTACCAGCTCACGCCGGCAAAATTCATGCCGCCGCCAAACAGGGAAATAAACATGGCGGTAAAGAAGTAGCGGAAGCCCCGCTGGGCCCAAATCAGGGTCCAGTCGATGCGGTTGGTGATCGCCGTAGCCATGGGACTGAATAGTTTACTATTGCGGGCATTCGGGCAGCGTGAAAGCTGCGTGCAGCGTGAATTGAAAATTGAAATATTGGTCCTTGACCGTTGTTCCGGAAGAAGGAGGTTTTATGGGCAACGAAGTGAAGTGCCGGGCAGGCTTCGGTAAACAGAAATCGGATGGCAAAGCGCTATTGGAGACCAGCGAAATAATTTTTCTCGGCGATTTCCGGCTGCAGATTCCGTTCGCGACGATTCTGTCGGCCAAAGTTGTGGGTGATGAATTACAACTGAGGACTGCGGAGGGTGTGGCGATATTTGAGTTGGGTGCCTCGATCGCTCAGAAATGGCGCGAAAAGATTCTGCACCCGAAAACCAGAATCGAGAAACTTGGTATCAAGCCAGGAACGAAAGTCTCGTTGATCGGTTTCGAAGACCAGGATGAAGAATTTCTGAAGGAGTTAGAAAGCGCAAAAGCGGTACTGATGTCCGCAGAAAACACATTGCCGAAAGATTGCGATTTTATTTTCTTGAGTATCGATACGCAGAAGCAGCTTGCGCAAATTGTTAAAATTGCCAGAAAGATGCTCGGTGCGGTCGCGCTATGGACTATCTATCCAAAGAGACAGAAGCACATCACCGAAAGTGATGTGCTATCCGCAGGGCGTAAGGCAGGCTTAAAGGATATAAAAGTTGTGGGATTTTCACCCACGCATACGGCGCTCAAGTTCGTCATCCCGGTTATGAAACGCTAGCCCCATTCCCATAGCCACAAAATACGTGGACTGCCAAAGAATGGAAATGACGCGGAGTTTTTGTGTTCCGCGATTGGATTTTCGTGTCTATGATGGCGCGAGGGCGGATGAGTTTCAAAGTATGAGTGAATTGCTTGATGTTCGCGGGCTTACGGTGGATTTGCCTACCGCGCGAGGGTGGGTACGTCCCGTGAACGAGGTGACTCTGCGCATCGGCGCAGGGGAATCTCTGGGCCTGGTTGGCGAATCGGGCAGCGGCAAAACGATGATGGCGCTGTCGCTGATGGGATTATTGCCACCGGGAGCGCGGGTCAGTGGCGCGGCCATCCTTTCACCAGCGAATTCGGCGCCAGAAAACTTGGCGGAGTTAGATGAAGCGCGCTGGCAACGATTGCGCGGGCTCGACGTAGCAATGATCTTCCAGGAACCAATGACCTCGCTGAATCCGGTGATGCAGGTTGGAGATCAGATTGCCGAAGCCATTGCCGCGCACTTCCCGGACACAAATAAAGAGAGGATTAATTATTGGGTGCTCGAAGCCCTGCGACTTGCAGCTGTTCCCGAGCCGTCGGTGCGCGTGGGACAATTTCCGCACCAACTGTCGGGCGGGTTGCGGCAAAGAGTGATGATTGCCATGGCCATCGCTGCGGGGGTGAGCGATTCCGAAGAGGAACCGACGCCGCTGGAGTCTCGCAAGCCCGGGACGCCGCTGACCAAGCCGCGGTTGTTGATTGCCGATGAACCCACCACCGCTCTGGATGTAACGGTGCAAAAGCAAATTCTCGAATTGCTGGACGGGTTGCGTCGCAGGCTTGGTCTGGGCTTGTTATTTATCACTCATGACTTGGGAGTGGTGGCGCGAGTCGCCGACCGCGTCGCGGTAATGTACGCCGGCCGCATCGTGGAACAAGGCAGAGTTGGCGATGTGCTTCGCGCGCCGCGTCACCCGTATACGCAAGGATTGATCGCGGCATCGCCAACGCTGGAACGCGGCAGGCTTTCGCCAATTCCCGGAATTGTGCCGCAGCTCACTGAGCTTCCGCCGGGATGTTCTTTTGAACCGCGTTGTCCGGTGCGACTACCGGAATGCCGCCTGGCGGTTCCGGAATTGCGCGACGCCGGACATAATCAGGCAGCGCGCTGCATCCTGGTCGGAAATGCAAATGAAGTGGCGCTGAAGCAATAGCTTTAAATCGGTGATGGGAGAGTTTTATTTCCAGCTTGCTCAGTGTCCGAGAACTGTCGAAGAAATACAGCCGCAGCGGAGGCCCGTTCAAACGCGCTCCTGAGCAGGAACAGTTTATTGCGGTGGATCATGTCACCTTCCAGGTGACTCAAGGCGAAACGTTTGCAGTCGTCGGCGAAAGCGGCTGCGGCAAGACTACCCTGGCGCGCATGCTTTTGCGGCTGATAGAGCCGGATGGTGGGGAAATCGTTTTTGACGGACGCGATCTGCTTGCACTCTCGGCAGCGGAATTGCGCACACAACGGCGCGAGATGCAGATGATCTTTCAAGATCCATTTGCTTCGCTTGATCCGCGCATGCGTGTGGGGGAAATAGTCGGCGAACCGCTGGCCATCCACGAACCGAAGCTTTCCAAGCCCGAACGGGCTTCCCGGACATTAGCAATTCTGGAACGAGTAGGACTGCGCGCGGACGCGCTGCGCCGCTACCCGCACGAGTTTTCGGGCGGTCAGCGCCAAAGAATAGGAATTGCGCGCGCGCTGATTTTGCGGCCCAAGCTGATCGTGGCCGACGAGCCGGTTTCCGCACTGGATGTTTCCGTGGGCGCGCAAGTATTGCTGCTATTACGAGAATTGCAGTCGGAATTTAATCTTACGTATGTTTTTATATCGCACAGCCTGCCAGTGGTGGCGCAACTCGCAACGCACATCGCGGTGATGCGCGGTGGGAAATTCGTTGAGGTCGGCGAAGCGGAACAGGTGTTACATCAGCCCGCGCACGAATACACCCGCGAACTGCTGTCCGCCGTCCCGGCGCTTCCAGTAGCATAAATTTTTCATCTGCTGTAATTTACTTGCGCTTTTCGGCGTATTGTCTACATCCACGCTTGGCGTAGTTCGTTCAAGTCCTCTTGGCGCCGCATCGCACGAGGAGATTTATGTCCACCAATCCAGTAGCAGTCTCCGAAAGCCAGCCCACAGGCCAGCCAGAAACCGGCGCGCTAGGTCGCATGACTGGCGTAATCGTTAGTCCCACAAGAACATTGGGGGAAATTGCGCGGCGCCCGACGTGGGTGGTTCCGTTCCTCACCCTTTGGGTGTTAAGCATTGTCGTCTCGGGACTGCTCGCACAGAAAACGGACTGGCGCAACTTTTTTGAGCGGCAGATGAGCAAGAATTCGCGATTCGATCAAATGCCGCAAGACCAAAAAGACAACATCCTGGAAAAACAGGTGCAGTACGGACCTAAGTTCGCGTTTGCCATTGGCGCGATCTTCACACCGATTTTTGTCCTGTTTATCACACTGGTGTACTGGGGAGCATTCAACCTTTTCAACGGGGCAGCGCTAACCTTCAAGACTACTTTCGGCATTGTTTCTCACGCATTTGTTCCGCTGATCATCAGCAGTCTATTGGCAATTGTCATTCTCCTGATTAAGCCTCACGGGGATGTGGACCCTGAACATTTTCTGGCCAGCAGCCTTGGCGCGTTTTTGCCGGACGACGCCCCCAAGTGGCTCGAAGCGTTGGGCCAGTCGTTGGAACTGTTTTGGATATGGACGATGGCGTTGGTAGCCGTTGGTTTTTCGGCTGCAAGTCCAAAGAAAATTAAACCGGCGGGCGCGTTCCTTACCGTGTACGGCCTGTGGGCGGTATGGGTTTTGGGCAGAGTGGCCTGGGCAATGTTTTAACAACGGCTGCTGCTAAACTGCCTAAGTGGATTTTTCGTTTGAAGTAAAAAAGACCGACCCGACTGGCGCTCGCCGCGGCCGCATCAGCACTCCGCACGGGCTGATTGAAACTCCCGCATTCATGCCGGTGGGTACCGCCGCAACAATTAAAGCGCTGACACATGAAGCGCTTGAAGAACTTGGCGCGACCATCATCCTCGCTAACACTTATCATCTATATCTACGGCCGGGACATGAATTGATTAGAAAGCTGGGCGGGCTTCACCAGTTTATGTCCTGGCAAAGAGCGCTTCTGACCGACTCCGGCGGGTACCAGGTATTCAGCCTTTCCGCGCTGCGAAAAATTACCGATGAGGGTGTTACATTTCGCTCCCACCTGGATGGTTCCGGACATCTACTTACCCCAGAAAAGGCGGTCGAGGTGCAGCTGGCATTGGGTTCTGACATCGCCATGGTGCTGGATGAATGTATTGAGACGCCCGCGCCGCGGGAAAAAGCGGAAGCCGCGTTGGCTCGAACAACGCGGTGGGCCAAACGAGCGCGGCAGCATTTCTTGGCAAATGAATATTTGTACCCAGGCGTACGGCAGTGGCAATTCGGAATCGTCCAGGGCGCGACGTTCGCGGATTTAAGGCGAGAGAGCGCCTCACAGTTGCTGGAACTGGATTTTCCCGGATATGCAGTGGGCGGCCTCGCGGTCGGTGAGCCTCATTCCTCGACATGCGAAATGACCAACGAGGTGACGGCATTGCTGCCCGCCGATCGGCCGCGATATTTGATGGGCGTAGGGAAGCCGGAGCAACTCGCCGATTACGTCGCGCTAGGCATCGATATGATGGATTGCGTGCTCCCCACGCGGGCGGCGCGCCACGCCTGTTTGTATACCAGAGAAGGCCGTGTGCTGATCAAAAATGCGCGCTACGCAGCGGACACTCGTCCGATCGATCCGCAGTGCAGCTGTAGCGTTTGCGGACGCTACACGCGCGCGTATCTGCGACACCTTTTTGTCGCAGGAGAAATCACCGCGTCGATCCTGGCCACCCACCACAATATCCACTTTTACCTTGACATCATACGGCAAATCCGAGAGGCTATCGAGTTCGGGAACCTCGCAAAATTCTCAGCAGAGATGCAGGCTTGCTATGTGGCCGGTCCGGCCTGAGTGGTGAAGAGGCGCTTCATTGGGAGCGCTTAATTCCGGCGCCGAAGAGGACCGCGGGCAGTCGCATCGCGGCCGCTAATATCCCAGCTAATGGCGGAGATGGGACACGGGGAACTTGCCCCAGGACAGTTTTTCTGTGTTTTTTTTAGGTATGCTGAGTGCCGGTTTCCAGGCTAAACCAAAACTGGCAAGCAAGAGCAAAAGAAGGGATTGGTTGCACAGATCATCATGATTTTGGCCACGTTTTTCCAGGCAGGCGCCCCGGCGTCGGGCTTCTCCAGTTTCCTGATCCCGTTGGGATTGATGTTCGCGATCATGTATTTCATGGTGATCATGCCGCAGCAGCGGCAGCGCAAAAAAGTTCAGGAAATGCTTTCAGCCATTAAAGCCGGTGACCGAGTCATCACCAGTGGCGGCATCTATGGCACTATTAACGGCCTTGACGGCGACTCTGTAATTCTGAAAATCGCCACGGACCCGCAAGTTAAAATTCGCGTCGCCAGGTCTGCCATTGCGCAGGTGGAGACGCCGGAAGATGCAAAATAACGGATGCAAACTAATTTTCGCCGCCACCCGGCCAAGCTCCTGATCTTTTAACCATGAATCCCAACCTGAAGTGGAAAGCGCTGTTTATCGTTGCAGTCATCCTCGTTTGTATTTACGTGCTCATTGGCACGCCCACATTTCCGACTTCGGTCCAAAACATAAAAGATAATTTCGCTCACCAGATCAAGTTGGGCCTCGACCTCCAGGGCGGCACGCACTTGATTCTTCAAGTGCAGGTGCAAGAAGCCATTGCTCAGGAAACGGATCAGACTGTTGATCGGCTCAGCGGACAATTGCGCGCGAAAGATATTCATTACGACGAGATCCGCCGCGTGGACGACACGCACATTCTGGTGCGCAACATCGATCCGGCACAGCTTTCCACTTTTCGCGACATCGTCACTGCGCAATACAGCAATGTGTGGGACATGTCTGCCGCTCCCGGCGATCCTTCGGGGTATCTGCTGACCTTACGCGCTGCTGCAATTGCGCAAATTCAGGATCAAACCATGCAGCAGTCGCTGGAGACCATCGAGCGGCGTATCAACGCGCTGGGCTTGACTGAGCCGACCATCCAGCTGCACGGCCGTAAGGACAACGAGATTCTGGTTCAATTGCCTGGTGAAGGCGATCCCACGCGAGCCAAAGCCGTGATTCAGGCAGGCGGTCAGCTGGAACTGAAGCTGGTTGAGGATCCGTCGTCCTATACCTCCGAATCCGATGCGCTGGCCAAGCATGGCGGCGTTCTACCTCCCAACACCGAATTGGTTCCCGGCAATTCCGAACGGCGCAGCGCATCTGGCGCACCCGAGACCGGAGAAAGCTGGTACTTGTTGAGTCGCGCGCCAGTCGTGACCGGACGTGACTTACGCAGCGCTACGGAGAATCGCAACACCAATAATCCAGGACAATTTGAAGTGAACTTTAGCTTGTCCCCCGATGCGGCAAAACGATTTGGACCTTTCACCGAGCAGAATAAAGGCCGCCAGATGGCCATTGTGCTGGAACATCGCGTTTACTCCGCGCCAGTTATCAACGGGCGCATCGATGATTCCGGAATGATTGAAGGGAACTTCAGCCAGGAATCCGCCCACGACCTCGCGCTGGTTCTGCGCGCCGGCGCTTTGCCCGCATCGATTAAATATCTCGAAGAGCGCACCGTCGGCCCATCCTTGGGCGCCGATTCCATAAGACACGGGGTGCAAGCGTCGGTCCTTAGCCTTTTGGTTGTGATGATCTTCATGCTTTTCTATTACCGGTTGTCCGGTGCGAATGCGGTTCTGGCTCTCATCTTGAACCTGATCATTTTGCTCGCCGTGCTGGCGCTGGCGGGAGCGGTTCTGACCTTGCCAGGCATCGCGGGCGTGATTTTGACCATAGGCATGGGCGTGGATTCGAACGTTCTGGTGTTCGAACGCATCCGCGAAGAATTGCGCAACGGCAAGTCCGCAGCTTCGGCGGTGGAGTCCGGCTTTGCGAAAGCCTTCCTGACCATCATCGACACGCACGTCACGACGGTGGTTTCCGCTTTCTTTCTGTTCCTGTTTGGCACAGGCCCCATTCGAGGTTTTGCCATTACCCTGACCATCGGCTTGATTGCCAACGTCTTTACCGCGATCTACGTCTCGAAAACGATCTTTCAATACCACTTGTCAAAGATGGACCGGCAAGCACAACTCAGTATTTGAGAAAGCTTTAGGCTGTACTAGGACCCGTTAATACACGGTTCGCTGGATACAAAACTCGACGGTTATAATAAAGACTCCGTTCAGCATTTTGTGGTCCTACCGCACCGGGAACAAACGGGAACCCTTTGGAGTCTAAAGAAGGGAAGCCAAAACGGGCATGATCGAGCTCTTCAAACAGCCCAACATCGATTGGATGGGCAAAGCGAAGTACTTCTATGCGCTCAGCGGGTTGCTGCTGCT
>DATBBY010000144.1:0-2537 GCA_036270765.1 Candidatus Acidiferrum sp. | reverse complement strand
GGCTTGCTCGGCGTTCACTCGCGTTGCGGCCTGCACACTTGCGCGGTCACCAAGTCGTGACCGCTATTCGAAGGCTTCAGCCATTTCGTTACCTCCATGACTGCTCCGATTGCTTCCGGCAGGAGCGAATCGCCGGGTGGGACTTGCACCCACTGGAAAGCGCCGCCTTTTCACGGCGCACGCCAATTCCGGTCGTTCCCGTGACCGTTCTGGAACTGCTGGAGTCGACCCTGAACCGCGGGTGAAACTTACCATCCGCCAGAACAAAAGCGGAATCAATGGCTTCCATGGAAAATCAGCCGAATCCGAACCGCTAACCGGGGATTAGGGTGACTAAAGTGCCATTGACATTTCCGAATGGCACGGGCGATCTCCAAAAAGCCTTTGGTCTGCAGGTCTTCACGCTCATTAATGAAAACACAAGCCCTAGAAAAGTTGCGAGGAGGCCACGAAACTTTTATTCATAAGCGACGCATCTCCTTCCAGAACGTACTTCAGAAGCTCTCGTCGATAACCGATGCGAGATACGTGCTCCCGATACGTCTCCGATCTAAAGTCAAACCCATCCGTCCAAACTTGGCTCGGAGCAAGGTGTCGCATCACCGCCTTTTCATAAACGACAGCAAATTTATTGTTCCGCTCGTATCCAGGGTCGAGTTTGTTCACAAGGAAAAAGATGCCGCGACGCCGACATTCTGAAATCAAAAACTCAACAATCTCATCGTATTCTTTACCCTTCTTTGTCAGGTTTTTATTTCGATAGTCCGTATTCCCAAAATTGACGATCGGGCGCACCTGCAGAGTTGTGATGTCATAATCACCGAACAGCTCAAAAAAGCCACGCAGCTCCGATAGGTTGTCCGGATTGACGGTATAGTTGATCCGAATTGCCGGATTCTTTTTCCCCAACTCACGTTTTAGATCGACAATAGTTCTCAGGTTGCGATGGTAAGTTTCAAAGGACGCACCCTGCATCAGTTTTTCATAGGTATCTTGCTTAATCCCGTGGGTGGAAAGCGTGATTTCGTCAAGACCAGCTTCAATCATGAGCCGGATACTCGCTCGTGTCAAAAGCTGACCATTGGTGGTAAAACCAATGAACGGGATCTTGTACCGCTTGCCGAGCATCACCAAGGACGGGTATTCCTTGTATACCGTAGGCTCCATAGCGGCGCCAATATGGAGCTGCACGGCCTGCGGAAAGAACATATCGGCCAGACGCCGAATTTCATCTTCGGAAAATTTCTTTACGGGATTGTGCTTAAGCCACTCGTCGTCGCTGAAATAGCACATCCCGCACCGCAGATTGCATGCCTGGACGGGATCGAAACGCAAAATCAGATGCCTCGCGCCAACCAGATCGGCGGCCAACATACATAGGAATTTCAGCCTGTTGCTTGGTATCAGGTGATTCAATCTCACCAAACTCTCCGACCGCATGGTTCCCCCTTTGTCCAATCGTCGGCTTCCATTATCTTCCCTTCCATTATCTTCCATTGTTCAACCTAACGTTCCAAGACGGCGGCGTCAAGGCGCTCGTTGTGTGCTGTCCGTGGCATAGGTCGGTTTTTAATCAGTGAAACGCCGCTCGCGAAAATTCCCGGAGAGTGCTGAACGGTTCTACGAACCGAGGAGCTGGCGCTCGCTCGGCAAAACAACGGGTGCGGTTGCGAGCTCCGGCCAATCGGTCGCCGGTCGGGCGCTGCGCTACGCTGGGCCTCCGCGCCCGCCCGCCGCCCGACCCGAGTGACATTTGTAACGTGATCCACTATATTGCGGCTGGTCGTCAAGATCAAGAAAAAGCTGTCCCAGGAAAAGCGCATCCTCTGTTGTCGTGGTCTGCAACCAGCCAATTTCAACTCCGCTGAGAATAATTATACGCACTTGCTCGGGCTTCCACTGTTGCGGGAGATTGCTGACTTGCGCATTCATGTCCAGGTTCAATTGGCGAATAATTTCCCCCATCGCGGCAAAGTAGAGTGCCGCACAATAATCGAAATCCTCGGTTAGCGCGGCACGAAACTCGATCCGGGCCGCCTTGACTGCCGCGCTCATCAGGTCGGCGGGTCGCTTCTGTCTTTGTGGTCCTTTCCGCATCCTCGCTTCGCTCCGCCCTCGGTTGGTGCACCACCCGGCGGCACACCCTGCCACGCCAAGGTAGGGTTGGCCTCAGCTACGACTGACTGTAAAGCGCGTCGCTCTTCGCGGTTCGATCGCGCTCTCTTGAACGGCCAGAATCGGCGCAACCTCCTCGCCAGAGGCCGCACCAGCGAAAGACCAGAAACCACCCGACTGAGCCGATCCGGACGGGTATAGCGAACGGCAGGTATGGGGCATGAAGAGTGGTTCCCGCCGACAAGGCTGAGTGCCGGCTATGGGTTCAGAAAGGAGACGAACGCCGGAGTGCGCCACAACGGGCGAGACGCGCCGACAGCGGCCGTTCGCGGGACCCTGGTCTTCCTCACCTTGTCGCGGGCGACGGTCGCAAAGCGGCCAGCGACTTGCGTTTTGGCGAATTATAGCTTTCAAGTCTGTTT
>DATBBY010000143.1:0-15929 GCA_036270765.1 Candidatus Acidiferrum sp. | reverse complement strand
TTTCGCATCCCTGCGCGCCGTGGAATGGCTCACCGGGCGGCCCACGCGCTTCAACCCGAACGGCATGACCGTAGATATTCGTACTCTGCCCAGCTGGTCACGCTACCGCTTCCTGGCCGGCGCTAACAAATACATTCAACAGGAATCGACATTCTGGCGCAGGGGTCTGTGGGAAAAAGCCGGCGGTGAACTGCATGCCGCTTACGGCGATGTGGGAGATTTCGACCTTTGGGTGCGATTTTTCCGCCACGCCCGTCTTTACTCCGTGGACGCCCTCATTGGAGGGTACCGCTTCCATCCCGATGCGATCAGCTCCTCGAACATGCAGCGCTATAATGAAAGACGCGATAAAATTATTGAGAGCGAGTTAAAATCGATTCCTCGGGCCGCCGCGGTTAGAGTGTTTCGGCGCGTGTCCAGCGCCGTTAAGAACATCGGGGCATCCAAAGCTGCTGCGGATCTGGCGGCGCAGGAATATGGGCGCTATTTCGGACTGAATGTCGGGGTCTTCCGAGGCGGATGCCTTACCGGTCCGTCGCATTCTGGCGTGGAACTGCATGGTTTTCTCTCCTATCTGGTCAAAGCCACCGTTACGGGGAAAAAATATTCCGTTTTTGGTTATAAAGGAAAACAGGTTCGCGACAATATTCACAGTCACGACGTGATTCGCGCTATCGAAGAGTTCGCCACCAATCCTCGCCCGGGTGAGGTTTACAACATGGGGGGCGGCCGTGAAAACAGCGTCTCCGTGCTGGAAGCGATTTCCAAGATTGAGAAATTGGCCGGTCGCAAGCTGGAGTGGCATTATACGGAGCAAGCGCGCCGCGGCGATCACATTTGCTATATCTCCAACCTCGCTAAGTTCAGAACCCATTACCCTAATGGGCGGGTTACGCTCAAGCTTGATGCCATAATGGAAGAGCTGGTCGCCAATGAAAAAGGACGACAGAAACACGCTTCCGCGCGGCAATGAACCGATTTCGATGCTCACTTTATTTACATGAGCGGACTCTTACTTACCCTGTTCGCTATGCCCAAGCCATTCGACGGGCATATAGGGATAATTCAACGCAACGCCATCACTAGTTGGACCAAACTTAATCCGCGTCCGGAAATTTTTCTCTTCGGTGAGGAGAAAGGTACCGCGGAGATCGCCGCTGAATTGCATATCGGCCATCTCCGGGGCATTCACAGAAACGAATTTGGCACTCCGTTGCTTAACCACCTGCTGCAACGTGCTAAAGCCGTAAGCAATTCGCCCGTGCTCGGCTATGTAAACTGCGACATTATTCTGCTACAAGAATTTCAGGACGCCATCGCCGCTATTCACGAGCAGATTCCAGAGTTTCTTGCTGTCACCCATCGTTGGGAAATCGATCTTCGAAAATATCTCGATTTCAAAACTGAACGGCGTCTGCGGCTCGAACTCCTGCCTTCCGGTGTTCCGGGCCATCACACCGCGATCGACGCTTTTGTATTTACTCGAGACATTTATTCTGATGTGCCGCCGCTCACTCTGGGTCGCGCGTGGTTTGATCAATGGCTGATTAAAGACGCGCTCCTTCACGGCACTCCGGTGGTTGACATCACTAAGGTGGCTCGCGCGATCCATCAAAATCATGATTACGGTCACATCGTCGGAGGACAGCGTGGCGCTTACGGCGGCGAGGAAGCGCAGCGCAACCTCAATATCTACGGCGGGGTGCCGCACGCCTTCACGTTATTGAATGCCACTCATGAGCTTCGCGAGGACCGTTCAATCCGGCCCATTCATTACCGACCACAGAAATATCGCGTTCAACAGTGGTTATGGCGAACCTTTGTGCTGCGCACTGCGCCATTGCGAAAACGGCTGGGGATGCAGCGTTCCAAGAAAACAATCCAATCACCCGAACCATAGACATGGTTTAGCGTGCGTCAAGAGAGATTCGCCTTGGAGCGTCTTGCGTCTTGACGGTGCATTGCTAAATGGCGTACTGGTGATGTCGTTTCGCCTGGATGACTGGCGTACACTTGTTTGAGTTGAACCGACCGGCGCGCCCGTTGGCTGCGCCGCAATTGACCCTTGGTAAGGCAAATTTCGTGGCAAATCCGCCCATCAGCGCTCGTCTCTCAAATGTTGCGCCGACTCTTTCGGTCAGCGTTTTGATCGATACTTATAATCACGAACGCTTCATTGAAAAGGCTATTAACAGTGTGCTGGAGCAGGACTTTCCTGCCGCGGAGCGAGAAATTATCGTCGTCGACGATGGATCGACCGACCGAACTCCCGAGATCGTACAGCGGTTTGAACCGAACCTGAGGTATATCCGCAAAGAGAATGGCGGCCAGGCGTCGGCATTCAATGCCGGAATCCTCGAGTGCCGAGGACAGATCATTGCCTTCTTGGATGGCGACGATTACTGGTTGCCCGGGAAACTTTCACGGGTCACCGAGGTGCTGTCGAAGAATCCAGCCGTCGGCCTCGTTGGTCACGCCATCAAGGAGTCGTTGCCGGACGGACAGGAACGCATCTCCGCGCCGGCGAAGGATGAAAGGTTTCGCATCCAATCGCCCGACTCTGCGAAGCTTTTTCGGTTGAGAAAAAGTTTTCTGGGCACGAGCCGGATGACGATGTGTGCGGAAATAGCTCGACGCATCTTGCCGGTTCCAGAAGCGCTGATGTTCGAGGCCGACGAGTATCTTTTTACACTGGCTGCGGCGATGAGCGAAGTCGTAATTCTTAAGGAACCACTCACTTGTTATGTGATCCACGGAGGCAATCTCTACGTGAGTGCCGGCAGCGGAAAAACCGGTTTACGTCGCAAGCAACAGGTGATGGCCGCGCTGGCTTCTTCTTTGCAAAAGGCGTTGCGGGCGCAAGGTTTGCCCACCGATGTTGTCGATGGCGTTGTTGAAATCGTTCAGGTTGAGGCTGATCAATTTCGGCTGATGCTGGATGGCGGAGCGCCATGGGAAACAGTGCGCACCGAAAACAAATTGTTCGAAGTGCTTCACGATGACGCCTCAAAATCGCAGAAGCTTTTCCGCGCACTGACAATGATTCCGGCGTATGTATTGCCGCCACGTTGGTTTTACGCGGGCCGGCGATGGCTAGGTGACCAGACCTGGTACCGGAATGTTCGACAAGAAGCTTTGCCGGTACCGGGAATCTCAGCCGTAGGTAATTCCGAGGGGTCTAAGATTTGAGTTTGCGCACCGATTACGATACCTGGCACCAGCGCGTCTTTGATTCCGAGCCTGAACATGAAGACGCGGACAGCCCGTGGTATCAGTTGGTGCGAGAAAAAATCGGCGCGGTGCAAGGGTTGCGAGTGCTCGAAGTTGCTTGCGGACGGGGTGGTTTTGTGCGGGAGCTTGCGCGAGCCGGCGCTCAGGTCACCGGTTGCGATTTCTCCATGTCAGCATTGGCTGTCGCCCAAGCAAAAATTGGTCGTCTGAACGGTGGCGCGCGAGCCGATCTGATTCAAGGTGACGCTCAATCTCTGCCCTTCGTATCCGAATCTTTCGATCTGATTGTTTCGTGCGAGACCATCGAGCACCTTCCCAACGTGCGTAGTGCGTTGGGCGAAATGTGGCGCGTCGCGCGGCGCGGCGCGAAACTGTTTCTTACCACCCCGAACTACGCAAATTTGATGGGACTTTATGACTTATACTCACGTGTGCGACATCCCAATCGCCGCGATGATCAGCCTTTTGACCGCCGCCAGTGGATTCCACAAATCCGCAATTTCGTAAGCGCCGCGGGCTGGAGAATTATTTACAGCGATGGCACGGTTCATCAGCTTCCCATTTTTCCCGGGCGCAATCCGGTACTTTTGCCGCGGCTTGAATCGAATCGGGTGGTACGCAAGCTGCTGAGTCCTTTCGCATATCATTATTTTTTGATATCGGAGAAGCGGGATCGTTCCTAGATGCGGATACTGATGGTCGCAGGCGTCGCGGGAAAAGCTGAAGCTGGGGGCGCCGGCGTAGTGCATAACGTAGCCAGAGAACTGCGCAATCTCGGCCACACCGTGAAGCCGATGTTTTTTGAAGACCTTATACCGAAGCAGCGGTGGCCGGTGCGCTTTCGAACGTTCGAATTCGCCGCCGCAGTCGCGAACTATGTGAACGAAGTCAAGAACGAATACGATGTTGTCAATATTTATGCTCCATATGGATTTTGGTACGGATTTCGCCGTCGCCGGAAGGGTTCAGTCAAGGGGCCGCCCTACGTAATGAGCATGCACGGGCTCGAGGAACGCCGGAATTACGCGATGGCCCGGGAAGCAAAAAAAGGCCGCGCGCACTATTTCCGTTTGAAGAACAGAATCTGGCAGAATTTTTATCACATGCGCACCTATCGCTGGTCTATCGAGACCGCCGATCAATGCATCGTTACCAATCGCGAAGCACTTTTGTTTTTACAGATGCACTATGGTCTAACTCCCGACCGGGTGTGGTTTATTCCGAATGGGGTGGGGCAGGAATTTTTTCACAGGCGCGCCTGGTCCGTAACGTGTGAGCCCAAACTTTTGTTCGTGGGGACATGGATCGATCACAAAGGAATTTACGCGTTGGCTGAGGCTTTCGAAAAACTGCTGGCGCTCGCGCCACGAGTGCAACTTACCATTGCGGGCTGCGCTGAAACAGAAGACCGAGTGCGTCATTATTTTTCGCCCGGGACACAAGGCTCGATCAACGTTCAGCCGTTTATCTCGCGGGCGGAAATGCCTGAACTTTACGCTCAGCATGATATTTTTGTCTTACCGTCACTGGTGGAAGGCATGCCGTTAGTTTTATTGGAGGCCATGGCTTCAGGTCTCGCGATAGTCACCACGGAATCGAGCGGCATGACCGACCTGGTTGAAGATGGTCATGATGGACTCTTGACTATCCCAGGTGACGCAAATTCTCTGACGGTGGCGATGAGCACGCTGTGCGGAAATTCGCAGCTCCGCCGAACACTTGGAATCGCGGCGCAGGAAAAAATGAAACGGTTCACTTGGAAACTCAGCGCTCTGCGGCACGAGGCCGTTTTTCGCCGGGCTATGGGTGTTAAACCGATTCCGACGGTTCCCGAGACTCACGAAACAAACATCGACGGGACGTCCTATTCTGGAAAGGTCGTTTTAAATTGAGCCTGCGCGCAAAGGCTAAGGCTTTCCTCATTTGTTGACCCTGGGCATTAATTATTCTCAAATGCACGATTCATCCGCATGCATCGTGCGTGATGGTGAATTGCTATTTGCCGTCGCGGAAGAACGCATCAGCCGGGTCAAACACGACGCAGGCTTCCCGCGTCAGGCGATTCGTGCATGTCTCGATTTTGCGGGCGTGCAAGCCGGCCAATTGGACGAAGTGTGCTTCGGCTGGCCGCGCCCCGGAGCCGCATATCGTCACGACCTGAAATGTTATGCGTCCGGACAGATGCCCCTGAATTATCTGAACGTTTTGAATTCCAGCTTGCATTTCATCAGCATGTGGCATCAGAAGGGCGGCGCGAAACGCTTCACGAGTCAATTCGGAAATGTAAAAGCGCGCATGCGATACGTCGATCATCACCTCGCGCATGCCATCAGCGCTTACGGCTATACCGGCTTTGAAGATTCCGCCGTGGTGGTCATGGATGGCCGGGGCGCATGGGAAGCTACTTCCATTTGGCACGGGCATGATGGACGGCTCGAGCATGTGTCCACCATTCCGTTTCCGGATTCGATTGGATATTTTTTCAGCGAGTTCACCGAATATCTGGGCTTCCAACGCAACAGTGACGAATGGAAGGTAATGGGCCTGGCCCCCTACGGTCTGCCGGGCATTGACTTAAGTAGTTTCATCGATCTGCAAGCCACTCCATATCGCGTGCATGTCAGGAAATTAGTGGCGCCTGGCGGCGAGCCGTTCGCGGAGATGACCAAGTCGTTTGGTCCTGTGCGTGTGGCAGAAAGCGAAATCACCGATCAACACAAAAATATCGCGTACGCCGTGCAGCAAGCTTGCGAAATCGCCATGATGAACGTAGTGAAAATGGCCGTGCAGAAAACCGGCAGCCGAAATCTTTGCATGGCTGGCGGCGTAGCTCTAAATTCGAAGGCCAATGGAAAGATCGCCGCTTCCGGGCTGGTTGACAAAATTTTCGTCCAACCCGCGGCATCCGACGATGGTGTTGCGCTTGGCGCTGCTCTCGCTCCTTATCTCGATAAAGGCGGAAAGCTTCCCAACCAGGCCATGCGTCACGGCTACTGGGGCCCGAGTTTTGATGACGCCGCCATCGAATCGATTTTGAAGACATACAAATTGCGTTATAGAAGGCTTGAGGACGTGGCGAAGTCGGTGGCGGAGCTTCTGGCACAGGGCAAAATTATCGGATGGTTTCAGGGGCGAATGGAATTCGGCCCGCGTGCGCTCGGCAGCCGCTCCATTCTTGCCGATCCGCGCGACCCGGAAATGAACGCGAAAGTGAATAATGCCGTCAAGTTTCGCGAGTGGTGGCGTCCGTTTGCCCCATCGTTCAAAAAGGAAGCGGCCTCGGAATATCTCGAAAGCGCCACCGATTCTCCTTTCATGATTCTCACGGCGCAGGTACGGCCGGAAAAACGCGCCGTCATCCCCGCCGTGACGCATGTTGACGGCAGTGCACGGCCGCAAACGGTCGAGAAGGAAACCAATCCACTGTACTGGCGGCTCATCGATGAATTCGGCAAACGCACCGGAGTGCCAGTCATTATGAATACCTCGTTCAATTTGCGGGGCGAAGCGATTGTGCATACGCCTACCGACGCGGTGCGTACATTCTTTAGTTCAGGAATGGATGCGCTGTGTATCGGCAGTTTTCTGGTGGAGAAGTAACTTGAGCTTTTCGGGTAGCCGGCTCGGCAAAGCGTTTTTACGTTTTGCTGCGCCGTTCACAAAGTTTCGGGCCGTTCCCGTAATCGGACCCGGGTTGCGGTGGGCCAGTGCGAAGCTTATCCCGCGCGACACTCTGACGTGGGTTCAGGTGCAACATGGCCCAGCCCAGGGAATTTGGCTGCATCTAAATCCCCGCACGGGCCGCGATTATTTCAATGGCTATGTCGAGCCCGAAGTGCAAGCGGCATTGGGCAAATATTTGCGGCCAGGAATGTTGGTGTATGACATCGGCGCGAACATTGGTTTTTTTTCTCTGTTAGCGGCGCGTATTGTTGGCGCCGCCGGACGGGTGACGGCATTTGAAGCCGATCCCGAAATTGCGGCGCGCCTTCGCGAAAACATCGAACGAAATAAGGATGCGCCGATTTCCGTAGTGGAAAAAGCGGTGTGGTCTTCTTCAAATCCGGTGTTCTTCGCTCGCGCGGACGCTGAGGTGTCGCCGGATCGCGGTTTGGGTCACGTTATCGACAATGAGGCGGAAAGATCAGCTCCCGGTACGATCAGAGTCGAAGCTGTCTCGGTAGACGATTATGTGGGTAAATCCGAGCCGCCGGATTTCATCAAGTGTGATGTGGAAGGCGCAGAAGTGGAAGTATTTCGCGGCGGGGCAAAACTCTTAAACGAAAGACGGCCAATTATTCTTTGCGAGATGCACGGTGACAAAAACCGGCAAACGCTGCTGACGATGTTTGGAAAGCTTGGTTATCGCTGTGAACCGTGCGGCAAAAATCACGTTCTCGCGCAACATACCAAGTAACTTTTTCAGCGTGTACCCGCCCTGGTTCACCACTGCTTGGCGAGCACAGCTATAATTTCCGCCAACGCATCATAATCGCGAGTGTCGATCAATTCCGCGGGTGAATGCGAATAGCGCAGTGGCCAGCTTAGCGGCACATCCACCGCGCCATAACGCACAAAAACAGCTCCATCGTTTCCCCCACCGGTCACCCCGTATTGCACAGGTATTTTATTCTCGTTGGCCAGTTTCACAACGCGGTCCACGTATTCACGCGGGGTGATATTGGAATTGTCCACGGCGCGAATGACAAATCCTTTGCCGATCTCAGCATTTGCAAAACGCTTTGACTCAATCGGTGAATCGGAACTTACGAAGGTATCGATGGCGAAAACAAAATCGGGAGCGTTTCCTTCTTTCGCCATTCTTTCCGCCGCGGCTGCCGCGCCCTTCAATCCCACTTCTTCCTCGGTGGACCAGATGAATGTGACTTGCCGGTCGCCTAAATCCGGGCCCAGCGCCTTTACTGCTTCAGTCAATGCCGCGCATCCCACGCGGTCATCAAAACTTCGTCCATTTGCTCGCGTGCCGATGAGCGGACGGTATTTCTTGGGGACCGTGGCCCAATCACCGACTTTAATGCCCAACTTCTGCGTTTCTTCCGCGGAATGTGTGCCGACGTACATGTGCGCGGGTTCATCCATGGCTTTTGGCCCGTGCGGCCATTCGAATCCGGGCTGATCCCACTTCGCGGGCAGCTCCGGCACTCCACCCAAGGTGCTGCCGTCCGCTTTGTGCAGCAGCATTAGATGGCCGAGAAAATATTCCGTGTATCCTCCGCCGAGCACATCCATGAGCAAGCGCCCATCAGGGTCGATAGAACGCACCTGGTAGCCGATTTCGTCCAAATGCGCGACGAACACTATTTTTTTTGCGTTCGAATTGGGCTTTGCGCTTCCCATTTTCAAAACTAGATTTCCAGCCGCGTCAGTTTCGGGCTTGGCCCAACTAGGCAACAATTTTTTAACTTGTTCGCGAACGGCCTCTTCATGCCCGCTCGCTCCGTAGGTCTCGGTGAGCTGTCGGAGGTCACTGATGGTATTGCCCTGAGAACCAGCCACGCCTCCTTCAATTGGGGGCGCATCTTTTCCGGCGATGTACCGGTAAAGAAGCGATTCAAGCGCGCCAACATCGGCGGTGCTAATGATTTCTGCCGGCGTCACCGGATAGAGACTGGCAACGCCGAGATGCGCAAAGCGGGCGGGCAACGGCGTGGCTTTCGCATAGCCTGCCAGCGCCGGAAGTGCAGCCGATACCGGCTGGGTCCTCACGTTATGGCTGTCTGCTATTTTTTTTAGTTCGGCTGGCAAGCCAGAGAGTGCAACAGAAGTGTCCGAGACTCCGATTAAAACACCGCTACCTGGTGTCATTGCTTCGTGAGTCGCAGGGCTCGCTGGCTTTGACTCGTCAATTCGCGGCGGCATGATGCGGCCCACGTAAATCAGTTCATCGGGATGCAGTTCATTCAGTAATCGGTCGAGGCCGCGTCCTCCAGTCCACTGTTGGGTTGCGAACGCGATCGTCAGTGTTCCTGAAATATTTTCTTTGTGGGCTGCAAGCAGGCGCAACAACTCAAGTAACACGGAGCGGCCGAAGCGATCACCGGTTGCCGGACCGGCGATTTCATCGGTGCCAATAACCTGCGGATATTGAATTAGAGAAATCGGATCCAGTAGATCGACTCCTGCGGCGCGGACTTGCTCGGCGGTCGAAGCGCCGATGTCTACATACATATCATCTGGATGTGCCATCGTTGGGGCGTTCTGACGAGCCGGTTGAAGATGAACGGAGAGGCCGGAGAATACTCCGGGAACTATTTCCCCGTCGCGTGTCATTACCCAAACGGGTTGGGCTGCATGCAATAAATCGAAAACCACATTCGGCGCGCGTTGAGGAAGGCGTTGCACGCGAAGGTATCCATCTGAGGTGATTTCGCTCACTACGTAGCCCGGTTGATCGATAGGTGTGACAATCAAACGGTGAGGAGCGCCGCTTCCAATGGTGACGTAAACATTTCCAAGATTGTCGGTCTGTGGTGAAAAGCCTTTGATCGAACTCCGTATTTCATTAGCCAGATGTTGTTCATAACCACTGACCGCTGGCGTTTCTTCCCGGCCACTGTAGTACTGGGACATCGCCGGCTCGGCCGCTCCGAAACAATATCCAATTAACACGAACACCAGCCACGATTGTAATTTCATGGATACTCCTTCAAAGATTTAGGCGTTTCCACCGCAAACGAACGCCTCGCCGATCTAGCGGCAGAGCGCTTCAATCAGAACTTCTTTCTTTTTCTCAGCAAGTTCCGACAGCGGCTGTAGCGAAGCAAAATATCCGCCTAACGCGGCCGCCGCCAAAAACGCAAAGCCTTCGGCGGGCAGCCACGGATTGCCCGACATTCTTGCTGTCGACAGCACCAGCGCTGAAATTCCGGCAAGGACAATCTGCGCGCCGAACATGATCCACACGGACACCCCGGAATTTCGTTGACTGCGCATGGAACCGAATTCCAGTTTGCGTGGAAAGCTCAGCGAAGCCCAATTGGCTATTGGCAATTGGCCGGCTACGGTGAAGATGAGCGCGAAGATGGTGGCGATCAGCGTGGGAATGGAGGGGGCGCCGAGGGCCCAACCGAGGACCACTGCGCAGAGAGCAACTTCGCATCCAATCACGCCGGCCGACAACAGATTTTTCCCCGCGAAAATATCTGCAAATCTTACAGGGGCCGTAAAGTAGGCTTGAATTCCTCTACCCTCGTACGCAAATGCATTGTAAGCGGGACCTATCGCGATCAGCACGGTGTAAGCCATCATCCCGGGGAAGAACAGGTCCGCGTTCAATGCCATGCCCGCAATAACTCGATGCTTACCGCTTAATTGCGAACTGAACAAAAGAATTTGTGCCGGAGGCAGCACCAGTAGAAAAAATGCAAATCCGTTTCGAATCAAGTAAGAGAATTCCTTGCGCAACATCGCTCCTACCATCGGCGGCAAGAAACTGGGAGAAGTTTGTTCCGTGCTGGTGACGTGCGGACCTGAAAACGGACGGGAAGGACGTAGCGGCGCGGAGCGCGCGGGCGCAGGAGATTCGCTTAATTCTTCGCCGCGATATTGCGCAACGTACCTCTGCCATAGCAACGCTGAGAATAAGAAGACAAATCCCGTCAACCCGGACAACCCGATGGCGATATCCGCGAAATCATGCCGTACCGCGCCAGTGATGACCCGAACCGACAACGAAGGCGGAAATGGAGCCAGGTATTTGACCAACCCGGAGAAAACGGCTGGATTCGGATTTCTCTTCACATATTGACGCTGAAGCGGCCCGATGAATTGCATCGAAAACATCAACAGGATGAAGATGCCCAAAAATAGTTCGCGAGTGCGCCTTTTCGCCAACAATCTTTCCAGCCATGAACCGATCAATCGTTCCATCGTCACGTTCAACACAACGATCAACGCGATTACGACCAACATGATCGGCAAAAGACTCGGGTTTGCCGCGGTGGCGCCGGCGGTCATCACCAAGAGCCAACATATCGACGCGAGCGCCGGGAAGTCGGCCAACCCATATGCCAGGCCTATCAGATAGAAAGCTCTGGGACTCAAAGGGAAGCGCAACAGCGTTCGAAATTCAAAGCGCGAGCCGAAACCTGCAGCGAAAATGGGGATTAACTGCCAGAAAATAAAGATTCCCCAGAACGGTATTGCCGACCATGGCAGCCGGCCACCTGATACCAATGAACGTCCGGCAAAATAAAAAGCGAACGATGGCCCAATTATGAGGAGCGAAGCAAAAAGTGCAACGAAAGCCATTCCGATCAAATCAAGAGCGTTATTTTTTTTGCGAAGACTATTGATCATGATGCGCCAGCGAAGTCCGGCCACTAGCCGAATTTGATCCGCGAGACTGATGGGGCCAGCTAGGTCAGCCATGAAAGCTCATCGACTTGAGGTTCCACTCCGCGCTGCCCGCCATGTTGGCCGACGATGGATAGAAAAATTTGTTCCAGTGTGACTTTGCCACCCGCATCGCCCGGCACGCCAGCGCGTAATTCCTCGATTGATCCCTGAGCCACCAAGCGTCCCTTGTTAATGATGGCCACGTGACTACACAAGCGCTCCACGATTTCCATAACGTGGGAAGTCAGAAAAATCGTTACGCCGCGCTCGGTCATTCTTCCCAAGAGCGATTTCAAGGCGCCCGCGGCCAGGGCGTCCACACCTTCAAACGGCTCATCCAGAAATAAGACGCGCGGCCCGTGAATCACGGCAGCGGCGAGAGCAAGTTTCTTTTGCATTCCGTGAGAATAATCCACGATCATGGTTTTGGGCCGATCCGCGAGTTGCATAAATTCCAGCAATTCTTCAGCCCGTCGTTCAGTAGTCTGCTTGTTGAGGCCATACATGCGACCCACGAATCGCAGGTAATCCGAGCCGGTCAAGCGGTCAAATAATCCCATGCCTTCCGGCACCACGCCGATCTGGCGTTTTACTTCCACCGGATGGGCGGCAAAATCAAGGCCCAGCACCTCGACACGTCCTGAGCTGGGGACCAACAACCCGGTCAGCATTTTGATGATCGTCGATTTTCCCGCGCCATTCGGCCCTAAAAAACCAAAAAACTGTCCGGCAGTTACTTGCAGATCCATAGCGTCGACGGCCACAAGATTCCCAAAATGCCTGGTGAGCTTTTCGGTGCGAATTGCAACATCCGTCATGAATTCTCCGCTGGCGCGCGCGCAGAAAACTCTAGCACGACTGTGGCGCAACACGTTGAAGGGTAACTTGTCGTTCAGGGAGAACTTCGAACAGTTCGGAGCTAAAGGCGAAGAATGCGAAACTGACGAGACTAGACTTTTCCGGTTACGCTGGACTTAGCCGCATGGCTCGGGAGTGGGGTTTCCCTGGACGGTAACACCGGGAGCAGCGCCGCGAGTTCGACACGAAATACCGCGCCGCCGCGCTCCCCGTTGTAGCAAGAAATTTTGCCGCCATGCTCCTGCATGATGCCGAAGCAGATGCTCAGCCCGAGCCCGGTGCCCTTTCCGACGGGCTTGGTAGTATAAAAAGGATCGAAGACCCTATCGGGTTCCTTAATCCCTGGCCCGGAATCGGTAAAAAGAACCACGACATTGGCGCGATTTCGCATGCTCTGGATGGTCAGCACGCCGCCATTCGTTTCCATCGCATCGACAGCGTTGCTGATGATGTTGAAAAATACCTGTATCAATTGATTTCCATCGCCGCGCACGCTCGGAAGCACTGACTCAAGCTGCAATTCGATTTTGATGTTGGGATTGTGTAAATCGAGTGTCCGTAGCTGCACGGCGTTGGTAACCACCGTGTTAATGTCCAGGAGTGCGCGTTCCACCGGCACTTGCCGCGCGAAGCTCAGTAAATTTCCGACCAATGTTTTGGTCCGCCGCGCCTGGTCGCGAATTTTCGCAGCGGTGCTTCTGGCTTTTTCGGAAAGAGTGGAATCGTCGGCCAGCAAATCCGAGAAACCTAGTATGGCCGTGAGCGGATTGTTAATTTCATGGGCGGCGCCGGCAGCCAGTTGTCCCAAGGACGCGAGTTTTTCCGATTGCACGATCTGGGTCTGCAGCTTTCGCAAATTATTGACAGACATTTCCGCCTCTGCAAGCAAGCGCACGCGATCGGCATCTGCCAAGTGAGTGCGCAAAAACACCAAAAGCGCGAGAGGAATTGCGGCGATGAAGGTAGCCATCAAGCGGAAGTCTCTAACTGCCGGACCATCACCGGAATATTTCACCGTATAGATTGCGAATAGTGGTAGCGAGATTACCGCGGCCATGGCCATTCGCGCGGCCCACACACTTTCGCCCCGCGCGGTTTCGACACTGGATTCATCCACACCCTGGAAAGGTGCATCTAGCACTTCGCGGTTTTGGTAAGCGATTAAGCCTGCCAAAGCAAACCAAAGAAACGATGAAATCAGCGGAAGGTCATAGAGACTGCCAGTGTAATATTCGCCCCGGTCGCTGGCCACATTGAGCGCCAGCGAAGACAGCATATACAGCGCTGCTCCACTAAACAGATTGGCGTAAATTGTTTTCCAGGGTCCCGCGGTGCGCATCCACAAGAGGCCCAGAGAAAGCACCAAGACCATGTTTTGAATATTTGTGACTACGTTGTAAGTGTGATTGTAGGGCCCCAGTGATGGTGCCGCATACATCCACGGCAGGACAACGTAGGCGTATAAGAAGGTCCACCAGACAATTAGCAGCACAAAGTCCAAGTAGCCGAATCGTAAGCGAAGCTCTTCCAGTTTGCGATGCGGGCGTAGCGCCAGCGCCGCCATCATGGGAATGCTGTGCAGAAAAAAAACAATATCGCCCGAAAACAAGCCGGGCAGCGCACGGTGTAGATAAACCTCGTAATAGGTCCACGCGAACTGGCCGGTCATCCATAGCGTGCAGCCAAGAGCCAAAAGCATCCAGAAGGCATTGCGCCGCCACAGCGGAGTTCCGGCATTGGCGAGTAATCCCGCATTCGCGACAAGGGGAACAAGGCACTGCACCAAATTTCCAAAAGTGGAGAGCGATTGGTTCCCGCGCGGAAGAGTGAAAGAAACGGTCGCGTATACCGCTAGCAGCATCAACCACGCGGCGACGAACCACACGATTTTCCTGGAAGAGGGCATCTAGGTTAGTTCTAGTCTAGGGAATCGCGCGGTGACCGGACACACCATTCGTTTGTGTATAGGCCTAAGAATTAACGATAACCACTTGGTGCAGATTATTTGTTGTCGGCGATGCAACGCCGCTGCGGGTTGTTTTGGGCGCGGCAAGAACGAGTTGAATCTTCTGGAAACTACTAGATGGATTTTCGTTGGGCCGATGTGGCGTTATTCCTGCCTAGGCGTACTGGCAGAATCGGCGGGCTTACCCTCTGGACTTGCTTTCTTTTCGAGCTCCTTTTTTTGCGTCACGAGCGCATCGCGTTCTTTCTTGGTGCCTTCCAGCATCTTTATGTGCTTGGCGAGGTCCTTCTCAAGCGCTTCCCGGGTCTCCGGAGTGGCTTGTTCGACTTGCGTGCGCTCTCTATCGATGAGTTCCTGCTGCGCATCCACGTCGCGATTCTCCCAAGCGATCATCCGATCGGCGTCCTCGGGAGACTTGGGATTCGACAAGGCCGGCGCGGCGCCGACATGTTTCTCGGACTTGGGCGTCGATTTTACTTGCTGTGCGGCGGCCGCAGCGGCGGCCGCAGCGGCAGCTGCAGCAGCCTCCGCAGCCTGCTTCTGTTCTATGTAATTGTCCTCGGGAGTTCGAAGAGTGGAAACCTCATCGTCAGTCCAAACTTTGTGCTTTTTCGGAGCGGAGGAGTCCTTCGCCGGGGCCTGTGAAGGCTTGGCGTTCTGGGCATCCTGAGCAAGTGAAGACGTGCCGGCGGCAAAAAGAATGGCGGCGCAGCCGAATGTTATAAAGATCTTCCGATTCATGCACAGCTCCATGTCAGTCGTTATAGGGAATTTCTCGGAACGAAAGAACCTGATACGTTACGGGCTGTTGCGCGGCTTTGACCCAACAGCTGTTGTAATACGTGCCACTACCGCCGCCGCCAGAGATGTCGTACTGCACGGGGCCGAATGTGTTAAGCAAGTTGCGGTTGTTGTCCCAGATCGTGGCTACGTAGATTGCGCCGTTAAATGAATTGTTGCCGCCGCCACTGCCGTTGTAAGTAGTGGTGCCGTCACCGATAACGAGTACGATCCCGTTCCACCCGGTGGTACCGCTATAGGAGAAATTGCCTGTAACTACCAACAGGCCATAGCCGGTATAGTTTCCACTCATGCTGAAGTCGCCATCGACGACGATCGTCATTGGATTGGTCGCGGACATCGCATTCGGCATCTGCCCCTGAGTCGCATTGCCACTAATCACAACGTCGGCCGAATTTTCTATGGTCTGCAGGGTGTTGTACGCGTCCAAGGGAGTATCCAAACTATTGGAAATTGAGACCTGAGCGACATCTGGAGTGGTGCCGGTGGCGCCGGTGTAGTTGCCCAAGCGGTTCGAGGGAATACCAGCTTTGATGGCCGTGACATCTCCCGCATTGGTGGTTCCGATGGCATTTTTAACCGTTAGGGGATTCGTGGTGCAGCCGGGCACCGCGGGCGCAGATGGATTGGAACCGTCCTGGCCGTTAACCTGATACTGACTGGAATTTGCTCCGTTGAAAGTCACGTTGTTGGCGCCAAGGGTAAGGGCCGACGG
>DATBBY010000142.1:0-22776 GCA_036270765.1 Candidatus Acidiferrum sp. | reverse complement strand
CTGATTTGCGACGTAATCGTTATCTCTTCTCCTTTTTTCGCTTCCGGCCGACTACGGTTGATGTGCTACTTGAGGTCGAGATTCCACCGAGACTCGCATACGGTCGGTCGCGAACTCCACGGGTCCTGAGTAGGAGGCGTGGATGGACTTCGTTACGTCACTCTTGCTTTCCTCAACATCTGGCGCAATGTGGCTTAACAACAGACTTCCTACTCCGCTCTCACTTGCAGCTTCGCCAATTTTCTTTGGTGGCGTATGCAGCTCGTATAGCTGGCTTGGCGAGTTCGGCGGGTCGAGCACCGCGCAATTGAAAACCAGCAGGTCCGCGCTCTTGGCCAATCGAACGAGATTTGCGACCGCCGAAGCATCCATGTCGCCCGAGAACACCACCGATTTCCCTTTATACGTAATCCGATACGCGACCGAGGGGCAGTCGCCGTGATGCGTCGCAATTTCCTCCACGACCAAACCGCCCTCATCTACAATTTTTGTAACACCAGAATTTAAGTTAATTGCCAAGTCGCGAACCTCAAAGGTTTCCCGCGCGCCAAACGTTTTCTGATATGCGAACAATCCATTACTTCCAACAATTAGATCGACGAATCGCGACGTCTTGGGGAACAGCCCAGCCGCATCGGGGCCAAACACCCGATACTTTATTGGCCCATCGCTGGTCAGCGCGCGGGCGTTAAAGAACGCTGCCAGATCTCCACTGTGGTCGATGTGAAGGTGCGTCAACAAAACTATATCCACTTGCTGGAGATCAATATTCAATTCTCCGATGCGCACAAATGCGCCCGGCCCGGCGTCCAGCAAAATCCGAGGCGTTCCGTCGACCAGCACGATGTAACTCGATCCGGCCCTGCCAAACGCTCGCGGCCCGCCAGAACCGAGTACCTGAATTTCCAGGCTAGCTTTTACGTCCGACGCTTTGGCCCGTACCGTCGTAGCAGCCGCGAGCATCAGGCAAGAAATCAGCAGCGCTTTCATTTCAATTTGCCTGCCTCACAACATCAAACGCCAAATCTTTCCGCCGCGCGGGCCTTTAGCTTTTCGGCCTCTTCTTCTCTATTCTTCGGCGGGGCATTGGTTTCAAGCGAGCGGAGAAGCCGAGCCGAAGCGCGCGCAACCTCATCAATGGCGGCCGCGAAACTTGTTTCGTTGGCCTTCGACGGCTTATTAAAGCCGCTGATTTTTCTTACGAACTGAAGCGACGCATTCCGGATCTCTTCGTCCGTGACAGGCGGCTCAAAATTAAAAAGGTTTTTGATATTCCTGCACATGCGAACCAACCTCCTATAAAATCTTAAGGAATTCTCGCGACATGACGTGGAACGCCACGAGCGTCTCCGAGACGAGGCGCGATAGAAGATTCTAGCGTGTCCTACGCTTCAGTTCAGCAGCCCGAACACCGGCATGGACATGCCATGTGACGGCCCCCTCGGACATTTGAGGGTCGGGGTTTCGCTGTATCGACCACTAACATTTGTGATGCTTAACTGTCGTGTGCAGCCCGGACATTTTTGGATTTGGCGACTGCAGATTCCGCAGCACGTCGGGTGAGAATCAAACCAGGCCACCCATTTTTGAGCAAAATTATGACGTAGCTGCACGCTGAGGCGCGCGGACGAACCTTTTGGCACCCTCGTGAAAACGTAAGTCAGGAGAATTCATGAACAAGAAAAAGACGCCGCAGAATGGACTTGCCGACCCCTCTCGCCTTCAACCGCACGATGAAGATGATAAAGAGACTATCCAGGTCATCATTGAGACGCCCAAAGGCAGCCGCAACAAGTTTGCTTTCGACGATGAACAGAAGGTTTTCGAACTGAAGAAAGTTCTTCCTGCTGGTATGACCTTTCCTCACGACTTTGGATTCATCCCTTCAACCAAAGCGGAAGACGGAGATCCCGTCGATGTGTTGGTATTGATGGACGAACCTGCGTACCCAGGATGCCTAATAAAATGCCGGCCAGTTGGAATTATCGAGGGCGAGCAAGGCAAAAACAAAAAAGACACTGAACGCAATGACCGCGTCGTGGCCATCGAATTGATGAACCACACTTACGCTCACGTGAAACACCTAGATGATTTGGGTAAAACTTTCATCAAGGAACTTGAGGACTTTTTCATCAACTACCATGAACTATCTGGCAAACAGTATCGTGTACTTGATGTGCGCGGTCCGGGAGAAGCCCGGCGCCGTATCAAAGACGGCATGGGAGCAGCAAAGAAAAAGTAAGCCTGCCGCTTAATCCTCAACGAAACTCAATTTGAGGAAAATATTGAAAGCCTCGCCCGGTTAGAGTCAATCGCTCATTTGAGCGAATGATTCCAATGCTTTTTGCGGAGCCACCAGAGCGCGCAGGACGCGCAAAGCCAGGCGCTTACGGCCACGATAAAAACCATCGCCACATTCCACAATGGCAGCAGCTTCCAGATAATCCAGGCAAAAATGGCAAGCCCCAAGCTGCCAAGCGCTGCGCCTGCGGCCTCCACCCCCGCGACCTGTCGCCCTCGCGTAGTCGGTAGTATTCCAGCGCGCTGTTTCTTTTGCCGCTCATGCTTGTCTACTAGCGTCGCGCTGGCCGGAAAAATTGCCGGGAAAGCCAGGAACAAGCCGCCAAACACCGGTCCGTAATGTTTGGCCAAGAGTCCAGCAACAACCGTGACGGAGCCCCCCAATAAAAACCGCACGGCATACTCATACCACTTGGTCTTTTTTAACGCGGAGAAGTCAGCGGAAACTTTCATTTGCAGCCTTATCGCAGAACCAAAAACCAAATCGATATGGAGCACACCAGCCAGAGTCCCAGCGCCGATAAGGTAACTGGCATGGCCTTCAATTTACCCCGCAGCATCAGCCAGGAACAAAGCCAGGCATATAAAAAGAAGACCAACGCTCCCGCGATCATGGAGCGAGCTTCCGTGGCTGCATACATCTTTCCGTTCGCGGCGATAGTAAGCCCCAGAGTGGCGAGTGCGATGGACGGAGCCGCACCAAACAATCCAGCAAAACTTTTTGGCTTCAGAACGTCGCCCAAAGCTGCGAATGCGGACACAGCGGCTCCTCCGATTAAAAAACGAAAAATAAGATCTTTCACTGGGCCCCTGAGGCTCGGCGATTCGCCATACGATACAACCCTGCGTATTCTTAACATTTATGTTATTGCGCGGCAAACATTGTGGCTGCAGGGCTGGGACACTGCCTGGAGTTGGCAACCGCATTCTGCTCGAATAAGATTCGAGTTCAGCCGGGAGTTGCTCAATGAGTGCAACCGATCAATACCAAGCAGTCGTTATCGGAACAGGTCAGGGTGGAAAACCCTTATCCGTGGCGCTTGCTGCGGCGGGGTGGCGAACCGCGATACTCGAACGCGAGCATGTCGGGGGTACATGCGTCAATGAAGGCTGCACGCCCACGAAGACCATGGTCGCCAGCGCTCGCGTAGCGTATCTCACACGCCGAGCAGCCGACTATGGCGTGCAAACCGCCAATATTCGCGTCGACATGCCACGAATCCGTCAGCGCAAACGCGACATTGTCGAGAGTTTCAGAAATCGAGGTCAAGCCGCCCTGGAAAAGACCAGGGACCTCGACTTGATTTTTGGCGAAGCGAGCTTCACCGGTCCTAACTCTCTAACGGTGAGCTTGAAGGATGGGACGCACCGCACCTTAGGCGCTGAGAAAGTCTTCATCGACGCGGGATGCCGACCCGGGATTCCGCAGCTCGACGGACTTAAAGATGTCCCCTATCTAAACAGCACTTCAATCATGGAACTAGATTGTGTTCCCGAGCATTTGCTGGTTCTCGGCGGCGGCTATGTCGGCCTCGAGTTCGGGCAAATGTTTCGACGCTTCGGCAGCCGTGTCTCCATTGTGCATCGCGGCGACCGCTTGCTTCGCGGCGAGGATTCCGACGTGGCGGACGGAATCGCCGCAATCTTGCGCCAGGACGGTGTCGACATATTTCTAAACACAACCGCCAAAAGCGTTACAAAGACCGGTTCCAGAATCTTGTTAACCGCCCGGGAGAAGGCGGGCACAATGCGGGAAATTCAAGGCTCGCACCTATTGGTAGCCACTGGCCGGGTTCCGAATGTCGAAACCCTAAATCTTAGTGCTGCGGGAATTGCGACGGATAATTCCGGCTTCATCAAGGTGAATTCCAAATTGGAGACCAGCGCGCCTGGAGTTTACGCACTTGGAGACATCAACGGCGGTCCCGCATTCACGCACATTTCCTACGATGACTTTCGCATCTTGCGCACCAACCTAATCGACAAAGGAAGCGCTACCACCGATGGCCGGCTCGTGCCCTACACTGTTTATATCGATCCGCAGCTCGGCCGCATCGGTATCACAGAAGCTCAAGCTCGCGAGCTAAATAAGAACGTTCGCGTCGCAAACATGGCTATGTCTTCAGTCGCCCGTGCGCTCGAAGTGGACGAATCGCGCGGATTTATGAAAGCGATCGTGGACGCCGATACCGATCAGATTCTAGGCGCGGCCGTGCTGGGTATCGAAGGGGGCGAAATCATGTCAATGCTGCAATTGGCGATGATGGGCAAAATACCGTTTACGACCCTGCTTGATGCGATTTTCGCCCATCCGACACTCGCCGAATCGCTAAACAACCTCTTTACCCATTTCGTTTCGTGAGATCCGATGACAGAAGGGCGCTTGCCTGAATGCTCGAAAAGCTGTGGCGTTCTTTATTTTGCCGCGTTTTCGGGGGGAATCAGTTGATAGCTCACGAATGCCAATTGCTTGCTGTCAGGCGACCATGAAGACACGTTAATTGTTCCCTGTCCCCCAAAAAGTTTTGCCAACACTTCGATTTTGCCGTCAACTGTATCGTCCTTCATCGCCACGATCCGCAGCGTCACATCTTTATTCTCTGGATGGCCTTCCACTTCCTTGCCATAGGAAAGAAAAACCAGCAATTTCCCATCCGGTGAGATGTGCGGAAACCAGTTATTCAAATCGTCTGATGTGACCTGCTCCTGCGCGCTGCCGTCCGGGTGCATCCGCCATATCTGCATCCTGCCAGTGCGCACCGAATTGAAATAGATATATTTCCCGTCGGGCGTATATTCCGGTCCGTCATCGAGTCCTATCGCGGTGGTCAACTGCTTTTCTTCGCCGCCTTCCGTCGAGATGGTGTAAATATCAAATTCACCATTGCGCTGCCCGGGATACGCGAGCGTCTTGCCGTCAGGCGACCAGCCATGCCAATAAGAAGGAGATTTCTGCGTAATGCGGCGCGGCGTTCCCCCGGTGATGGGCAACAAATAAATAGTGGATTGATGATCGGCTTGCGACTGATCGCTTATCGCCAATTTTTTGCCGTCGGGTGAGATCCCGTGATCGTTGTTGCAATGCACTGCAAACCCGGTGTCGATGGTCTGCGGTTGTCCGCCGGCAACCGGCAAGCGCCGAATCCGGCCATCGGCATTAAAGATAAATGCAGATCCGTCGCGCGTCCAGTTGGGCGCTTCAAAATGTCCGGCAACGGAATACACGACACGGCGGTCGGCATAGGGGACCGTGATGGTTTCGAGGGTGCTATACAACGTGTTTTGACCAGTGGCTGCCGCCGGCGCAATCTCTTTCAGTTCCACCCCCGAAAATACCGCTTTTTCGATGGCATTCTTATCGTGGCTGCACACTCCGATCCCTACATAAAAAGGCGCGCTAAAGGAAACGCGCATCGCGGCTCCGGAAGGTTGCATTTTTTCGCCACGCTTGCCCAGCCACATGGAAACGTAATCACCGCGCTTTTCGATACGCAATTCAGCAGGCGCGGAAATATTCGACTGAATCTCGTGCGTAGGAACCCCTTTAGCCTCGCGATATTGCAAAGACGCCAGCCCGTCGCCGTGCAACGCCACATCCACATACCCAGAGTCCGGTTCCAGGCTCTGGCGCATCATTAGCACAGCTTTGCGATGCGCATTGCCGCCTTGACCGACCAATGAAATGTCGGCCGTCAGAGAAGCATCACCAGACCATTTCTTCCACGCAAACTGAAAGTTGTCTGAGTCGGACCACATGTTTTCGCCGCTACCCGTAAGTGTGTAGCTACGCTTCGAAGCATCAAATTCGCTCGTCCCCGTGCGCAGAACTGTGCCAACGTCACCATGGCCTTCAAATATTCCAACCATAGCGGCGGATTCCTGCGCAACGGCAATTCGAGAGTCGGCAAACACCATCAAAAGACACAAACCTGCCGCGAACCCCGCTAATAATTTCCTTCCCATGCACGATCCTCCCCGTCCGCACTTGTCCCTCGCAAAGTAGGACCGCATCTGCTTATTGTCAATTAATTACGCGCCGATGGACCTTCTGCCCAGAAGACTGTGGATTTTTCAAGGGTTCAGTTTCTAAAATTTAGAAAACCCAAAGGTCAAACGATTTTGCTAATGTCCGAGAAATTTTTCGAGAAACGAAATTTCCCGATCGGCCTGCTCGAAAAACTTTTTCGCGCTTGGACCATCTTGACGTTGCAGCGCGGCTTGAGCTTTGGACATGTACGACTGCATCCGCTGTTCCGCTGAAACGACGTCGCCGCGCAATCCGTAGCCCTGAGCACTTTGCTGACCCTTCAAACTGTCCAGGCTTTGTGAGACAGAAGCTGCGCGTCCGTTTAGTTGATCTTCCAGAACCTCTGCTTCTTTCAGGTCCTCGGCGGCAGCCTTTGCCCGCGCAGCCTCGGCAGCGGCAGCCTCTGCCTGTGCTTGAGAGCGTTCGGCGGCGGCTCGTCGCTGCTCAGCGCTAGCTGGCGCTCCTTGCGAACTGTGTTTTACATTTCCCGCAGTGTCTGCGTGTGAAGCTGGAGTTCCGCTCGATGCATCGGCGGCTGGCTGGCCAGTCTTCTCCGGTGCTGAGGTTTGACTCGACTGCGCTGTCACGCCGCCAGGCGCAGCCAGCGCCGCAGGGGTCGCGGGAAATCCAGCCGGTTGAGAAGTCGCTTGTCCGGTCGTGGAAGGTTTTGCCGGGAACGCCGCTTGGCCTTCGCCAGCATGCGCTTTTAGTCTGCGCGGCAAATAAAAGCCGGCCGCAAAGAGCACGCCCACGACTACAAGAGCACCGAGGCCCATGTAAAGTCCGCGCTTGCTGCTGCCACTCGATGCGACGACTGGCAGCGGAACGGGCGCAGGCTGAACCTGTGGCGCTGGCGGCACGGCCGGCGGCAGCACAGGAATCCCTGGCGCGCTGACCTTTTTCGGCGTCTCCTTGTTTCCAACCTCATCGGTATACAGGTTGTATACATGAATGCGCAGCCCATGTTTGACTTCCACTTCTCCCAAATCATGAAGCGTAGTATTCCAGGTACTCACTTGGCTGAGCACCTCGGCCACAGTGCCCGATCCCAAAATATGTCCGGCGTCGCCGCAATCCATCACGCGCTGCGCAATATTGATCCCGCCACCAGCAACGTTGCGATTCGCGTTGATATCCGCAACGCGGTAAACCGGGCCAGTGTGAATACCCATGCGCAGTTGAAGTGAAACCTCCTGACGCAGTGCACGCGCCAATTCAAAAGCGCATCGAACGGGCGCCTCGGGATCATCAAAAAAAACCAGTGCCATGCCGTCGCCGGTTGGCAGCCGGATCAATTGGTTGCTGGCCTGCGCCCTGGTGAACTCTGATGTGCCGCGTACTTTATCCTGCAAATGCCGAAGCGATTCTTCTTGTTGGTCCATCGGCATCCGGGAGTAAGCCACGATGTCCATGAACAGAACATGCGCCATCTCCAGAGTTCGACTAGTCGGCGAGGAACCTTTAGAAGAATCCGATGGTCGGCCCGGGAGCACGGCGCCAGCCATTTCTTCGCTGTGCGCCACCGGAGAAGACCGCAACTGCGTGTCCCGTTGCAAACGAGTTAAGTCGCTGCGCATTTCCGATGCGTGCTGATAGCGGAGGTTGCGATCTTTTTCCAGCGCCTTATTAATTATTTCTTCCAGCCCCACCGGAAGATCCGGATTCAGGCGCACGGAAGACACCGGAACGCGATTCAAAATTCCGTCAAATATTACTCCCGAGGTTTCGCCGCGAAACGGCAATTGACCGGAGGCCATTTCGTAGAGCACTACGCCAAAAGAAAAAAGATCCGTACGGGCGTCGAGATCTTTCGCGCGAACTTGTTCCGGCGACATGTAAGCCACCGTGCCTAACGCCATTCCCGGGCTGGTGAGTTGGTCTTGATCCTCAACCGTGGTCGTTAGACTATTGTCCGCGCCGCCAGCGCTCGAATTCGGTTTGGTCACTTTGGCAAGTCCAAAATCGAGGACCTTGGCATGACCGCGTTTGGTCACAAAAATATTCGCAGGCTTGATGTCGCGATGAATGATTCCTTGCGAGTGCGCCGCATCCAGGGCATCGGCGATCTCAATCCCCAGGGTAAGCAACTGCTCCAGCTCCAGGTGGCCGTTTGTGAGCGTATGTTTTAGCGTTAGTCCGTCCAGGTATTCCATGGCTATAAATGCCTGGCCGTTATGTTCATCCACTTCGTAGATAGTGCAAATGTTCGGGTGATTTAGAGCAGAAGCTGCTTGAGCCTCGCGCTGGAAGCGGGCGAGAGCTTGCGAGTCCTTTGCGACATCATCCGGCAAAAATTTCAGAGCCACGTGACGGCCGAGCTTGGTGTCTTCGGCCTCGTAAACCACGCCCATGCCGCCGCCCCCGAGCTTGCGCAGGACGCGGTAATGCGAAATCGTTTCGCCTATCATGTGAGGATTAATCCTTGACTGTGCCGCTTAAGGGGTCTGTGCCACGTCTCCAACTTTGACTGGTCCCGTGCCTGCAAACGTCACCGTTGCCGAGTCTTGATCGATTTGCGTAACCGTGCCGCTGCCGATTTTATCGGTAATGGCCTTCAACACTTTGCCGGTGGCTGGATCTTTCACCGTGCGAACTTGCCTGCTGATATCCAGAGTATCCCCAAGCTTCAGCCCGGTTTTGCTACCCACGTTGATGATCAACGTGTTTCCGCTCACATCTGCTACCAATCCCGAAACTGAAACCTTCACAGTAGGAAGGGTCGCTGCCTTGTTATCTAATTGGGTCGCTGCATCGCCTACCGCGGCTTTCACCGCTTCGCCCAATATAGTCTGGCCAAAGTTGCTGCTTCCCATATCGAGTCCTGCGCCACCGCCGCTGCCGCCACCCGCTCCGGCTCCAATCAGCGAAGTGCCCGAGCGCGAAGACTCACCGGTTCCGGTCACGGCCGCAAGTATTTCGCCGGTAGAGGTATTTACCAATCGCGCGGTAATTCCCACTACTGCTTTAGCCTTGCGCGTTCCAACGCCGCCGATTCCGAGCTTGGATCCGTAGCCCCCGAATCCGCCGCCGCCAACGTTCGTGTGCTGATCATCGCGGCCAAATTGCGTGATGCTGCCGATGATGATGGCGTCTACTCCAAGAATCCGGCCGATTTTTGCTGCGGTCGAAGCATCAGCGCGATCGCTATTGGAAAAATTCTGTTCGCCCAACACTTTATCGAGCGCGTTGCGCTCGATGACGGAGTACTTCCCGTCCTCCACCAGCTTCTGAACCAGCATGTCGGAGATTCCCTTGCCCACATCCTGATCGGAACCAAAAATCGCCTGCGCGTTGGATCTCACCGTGCCGTATTCAAAATTCAATACGGCGACTCGTTTTTTTTGCGCCAAACAAGGACTAACAATCACAAGGAAAATTAAGGCAAAACGAAGGAACCTGGGCATGGAACACTCCTGTTGCACATCAGGTATGGCAGTAATCATGACTCGCGAGGCTGCCAACCCTCAGGCATATTTCAAGTGGCAGAATCCTATACCCAACAAATTCAGATGGCAACTATTCAGACGTCCCGTTAGCCAGCGGCAACTCCGCGCGGCTTTGACCCGAAATTTTTTAATGCTGTCAAGATTTGCGACCCGTACTTCTCCACTCTTCGATCTCCAAATCCAAAAACCCTTCGGAGTTCCGCGAGCGTACTCGGCCGCACTTTGCATAGTTCGTCCAGCGTTGTATCGTGCATCACAATATATGCCGGCATTCCGAGTTCCCTGCTGATGCTCCAACGCCATTCGCGGAGGTGTTCGCGAAGGCTGTCATCCCGAACGGGAACAGAAACGGCCTCCGTTGCTCGCGGCGGCTGAACCGTAACTTTAGGTTTCACGTTGGCGACTTTGCTTCCAGCCGCTTTTCTTTTGATGACCGGGGGCGCAGCAAACCAGTCCGGCACGCCGCTGCAGACGTCGCATCCGTTACACGTCGACCATTTCGGCGTCTCTCCAAAATGAACGCAAATTTGCCTGTGCCGGCAACTTTTCGACTCGACAAAGTTTCGGATGATGCGATAACGCTTCCACGCGCGCGCTTTCTCTGCTGGGTCCGTTAATTGCTCAACGAAGTAGGTGAGAAGCCCCACGTCGCGTTTTTGCCATAACAACATGCAATCAGCGGGTTCCCCATCGCGCCCCGCGCGCCCTGCTTCCTGGTAATACTGCTCAATCGATTTCGGCAACGACAAATGAATCACCGCGCGCACCGCTGCTTTGTTTATGCCCAGGCCGAACGCGATTGTTCCCACCAGCACCCGTACTTCATCGCTCATCCAGCGTTCCTGATTTTTTCTTCGCTCGGCGCTGTTCATCTTCGCGTGATATCCGATGGCTGCGATCCCGCTGTGTTTCAGAAATGCGACGGTTTCCTCTACTCGTGTGATCGTCGGCGCATAAATAATGATATTGCTGTCGGCATACTGCTCTACGGCTTTCAGCAGCAATTCACGCTGGCTCTTCGGGTCGCACTGCTTCACGTGATAACGCAAATTGTGACGCTGGAAGCTGGCAATGTATTTATCCGCATCACGCAGTTGCAACTGTTCGACAATATCCTGGCGCACTTGCCGGGTGGCGCTCGCTGTAAATGCTGCGATGGGCCGGTCTGGAAATTGCTTCCGCAAGGAGTGCAACTGCCGGTATTCAGGACGAAACTCGTGACCCCACTCGGAAATGCAATGAGCTTCATCGATCACAAAATAAGAAATGGGTGTTTCGCGCAGCCAGGTGAGCGCGTCTGCCCGCGCCAGTCGTTCCGGCGAAAGATAAAGTAGCCGGTACTTTCCAGTTTTTGCGTTGCGCAATATCGCGACTTGCTCTGCGGCAGTCTGCGAACTGTTCAACACCGCGGCAGGGACCCCCATCTGTTCCAATTGAGCAGTTTGATCCTGCATCAGGGCAATCAGCGGGGACACAACAATTGCGGTACGGTCGGGCGTCATTGCCGCGGGCAATTGGTAACACAGCGATTTGCCCCCGCCGGTGGGCATGACCACACAGGCATCACGCCCCGCGAGCAAGCTTTTCACTACCTGTTCCTGAAGCGGACGAAACGAGGAGTAGCCCCAATACTGCTGCAGCGCGGAAAGTAAGGGTGAGACCATAGCGGCTTTGTATAACTAGCGAATAGTGTCAGTCTACGATGAACAACTTAGCACCGCCGCGACTGACGCTCCGATGCGGCGGATCGCCATCCCCGACGTGATAGCTCATCCCCGGCGAAAGTGCAAAAGTCCGCCCATCAGCCAAATGCGTTTCCAGTTCGCCTGCAAGACACAAAAGCACATGTCCCTTGGCGCACCAATGATCCGCCTCATACCCCGGAGAATACTCGACGATGCGAACGCGAATCTCGCCAAAGTTCCGTGTCCGCCACAGCGCAACACCAGAATCCCCAGCATGTTCGGTTACCGGAACCCCACTCCAATCGGTTATCGAGAAAGCGCAGGCAGCCATTTCCATGTGCCGAGTATAGCTTCAAGTCGGGGCTCATGCGAAGGTGTCAACTATGCGCCTTGACTCAAGAAGTGCCGGTGTTAATTTAGCGCGATCTGTGCTATTCTGTTTTTGCGCTTATTACCTCGGTTGTGTTGTGCGGTCCCTCGGTTGTTGTAAATGTTTCTTCTGAGAATCCCCGCCTGCAGTTTTCTCCGTACGTTATCAGCGTAATTCAAAACTAAGGCTGGCTTTGTTGAGTTGCCACCTGAGTACGCACCTAAGTGTGTGTGCCGCGAGCAACTCAGCCAGCAAGAAAGCTAAACTACTCAATGCAGAATGTTTCCGTACCTTTTTCAGAAATGCCGCTATCTCCTTATATGAAGGAGAAGCTGACTTCGGCGAAGTTTTCCATGTCGACGCCGGTGCAAGCCGCCGCGATTCCGCAGGCGCTGGCTGGGAAAGATGTGCTCGCTACCGCGATGACTGGAACCGGCAAAACGCTGGCCTTCCTCATCCCGGTAATCGAACAGCTCTTGAAGCAAAATACCCCTGGCATCAACGCCCTCGTGCTGGTACCCACGCGCGAACTCGCCATGCAAGTTGTGGCGCAGTACAACGCCTTGCGCGGCAAACAGCTTATGCCCGCGGCGCTGGTCGTTGGCGGACTATCTGAAGGCGCTCAGCTCCAGGCCATCCGCAAAGGCGCACGCTTCGTAGTCGCCACTCCGGGCCGCTTGGAAGACTATCTCGATCGCAGACTTTTTCACTTTAACGCCTTGCGTATCCTTATCCTCGATGAAGCCGACCGCATGCTGGACATGGGTTTTCTTCCCGCAATTCGCAGAATCGTTTCTATCCTCCCCAAAGAACGCCAAACCATGTGCTTTTCCGCGACCATGGAAGGCTCCATGATCCGCGTCGTGAAAGACTACATGAAGGAGCCCGTGCGGCTTTCCTTCGGCTCCACACTCAAACCTTCCGAAAATGTTCGCGTCCAGGCCTTTGAAGTGGCCATGGACCGAAAAATGGAATTGCTGCAGCGCTTGCTCGCCAAGGAAACCGGACGCTGCCTGGTCTTCGCGCGCACCAAACGCGGAACCGAGCGCATCGCCGACAATCTAAACCGCAAGGGCTTCTCTTCGGCCATGATTCACGGCGACCGCTCGCAATCGCAACGCACCGCCGCCCTCGCTGGATTCCAGCAGGGACGGTATCGCATTCTGGTAGCCACCGACCTCGCGTCGCGCGGTATTCACGTCGAAGACATCGCCCACGTCATTAATTATGACTTGCCGGAAGTAGCAGAAAATTTCATCCACCGCGTCGGTCGCACTGGCCGCAACGGAGGACATGGCGTAGCTTCCACGCTGTTCGTCAAGGAACAACGTTCCGAGCTCTTCCAGTTGGAACGCACACTGGGAATCAAAATCGAGCGTATGCGCGCCGATGATGGCGCTGCAGCTCCTATTGTGTCTCACGTCGGTTCGCAAGGACGCTTGCCGGTAAATCTTCCGCGCATTGCTAGCGGCCCGAAACCAGCACGATTCGTGCTTCCCGGCGAAGTTCTGCAAGCTCAGTAAGAGTCACGCACTAGAAGAGTTAAACGCGCCGCGAGCCGAAAAGCCGCGGCGCTTTTTTTTTTCGGGATCTCGCATTTCACAGCGTTCCTACCTGTAAGCACGGAAAAAGAAATAAATGGTCATAAATGTCCCGACCGCAATCACCAATCCCCGAATCCAGCTTTGCGGCAACTTCTGCGCGTAGTGCGCGGCCCCATATCCGCCCACGATCGCGCCAACCGTCATCACTCCCGCCTGCGGCCACAAAATAAATCCCGTAAATATAAAAGCGACGGCCGCCACGCCGTTAATTATGGAGCCCAGAATCACCTTCAATTTGTTCATCGCGTGGATATCCCTCATACTCAACGCAGAAAGCATCGCGAGATTCAGGATTCCCAGGCCCCCGCCGAAATAGCCGCCATACAGCGCCACAGCCAATTCGAAAATCGTGGCGCCAATCATGGAGCCTCTGTTGGTCTCGCCGGACATTCCCGTGGATACGCGCCCGGTCAAGCGCTTGCCGAATGCAAAAAGCAGCGTCGCGCCCAACATCAGCCATGGCAAAACTTTCAGAAACGTCTGTGCTGGCGTTTTGATCAGCAACAGAGCGCCCCCGACGCCGCCAATTACGCTGGTCACAATAAGCGGAATCATTACTCGCCGGGGAATATCCAGCTTCATGCGGTAAGCGCCGCCACTCGCTGTAGTTCCCACCCATAGCGCCAAAGTGTTTGTCGCGTTCGCTGGCACCGGCGGCACACCCGTAAATAGCAGCGCCGGAAACGCCACGAAGCTGCCCCCGCCCGCAACGGCGTTAATTGCGCCACCGACAACCCCGGCAAAAAAAAGAAAAATCGCCTGCTCTAGCGTCACGACTGAGTTTTAACACGAATGCTTCTAGTCCCCAAAACCGCGCCCTTTCCAACTCGCAAAGTCCATTCTTGACAACTTGCGCCAGCCCATATATGAACGGTGCGATTCCCGCCTTCCTTCGTTGTAACCCTGGCTTATCTTCGTCATTGCCAGATCACCGGAGGAGTCGCGAAGAGAAGTACAAGTCCCAAGGGAACGTGCCGCCAGCTTCATTCCCGGCACCGACCCGCGTAGAAGGTCGCGTAACAGGAGGAAGTATGGCCAGCCGGACCAATGTCGTAACGGGCGGTGTTGCGGAATACAGCATCTGGCGGGTAATCCTCGCCTCCGCCGTCGGCACCATGATCGAGTGGTACGACTTCTACATTTTCGGCAGCCTCACCGCCGTTCTGGCCCTTAAATTCTATCCCCCCGGCAATGACACCTTCGCGTACATCGCGTACCTGGCAACTTTTGCGGTTGGATTTCTGGTGCGCCCATTCGGCGCGCTCTTTTTTGGGCGCATCGGTGACATCGTCGGCCGCAAATACGCCTTCCTGGTCACGTTGAGCATCATGGGCGGGGCTACCGCCCTTATTGGTCTCTTGCCCACGTACAAAACTGCCGGTTGGTTCGCTCCGATAATCTTGATCATCATCCGCGTGCTGCAAGGCTTGGCTCTCGGCGGCGAGTATGGCGGCGCAGCGGTGTACGTCGCCGAGCATGTACCCGATCACAAACGCGGCTTCTACACCAGCTTTATCCAGATTACCGCCACCCTGGGACTCTTCGTCTCGCTCATCGTTATTCTTCTTACTCAGCAATCCATGACCAAAGAGGCTTTCCAGGATTGGGGCTGGCGCATACCCTTCCTCATTTCCATCGTCCTGGTCACCATTTCGCTTTATATCCGTTTGAAGATGAAAGAGTCCCCCATCTTCACTCAAATTAAGACAGCCGGGATGACTTCCGCGCAACCCCTGAAAGATGCTTTCGGTAAATGGGAAAACCTGAAGCGCGTGCTGATCTCCTTATTTGGCGCGACTGCCGGCCAAGGTGTGGTTTGGTATACCGGCCAGTTCTATGCGCTTTTTTATCTGCAAACCATTTTGAAAGTCCCCGCCAAAACCGCGAATATCATCATCGCGATTGCATTGGTCATCGCCATGCCGTTCTTCACACTATTCGGCGCGCTCTCCGATCGTTTGGGCCGCAAATGGCTGATGATGGCGGCCTGCTTGCTCGCTGTGCTTACCTATATCCCCATATATAAAGGCATGCAAGGAGCCGCCGGGAACAATGTCGTTGGAGTGAGCTCAGCGAAGAACAAAGTTACCGGCGCAACGACGCTCACCGCCATGACCGTGGATCCCGTCACCGGAAATCGCGTGCCGGCCAAAGACGCTACCAACGCCAACGTTCCGATGCTCGTGTTCCTTGTCTTCCTGCAAGTTATCTATGTGTGCATGATCTACGGTCCCATCGCGGCTTACCTTGTGGAGGCTTTCCCCGCTAGAATTCGCTATACGTCCCTCTCGCTTCCTTACCACATAGGCAATGGAGTTTTCGGTGGGTTGCTGCCGCTCATTGGATTATGGTCGTGCGCAGCTTCTGGAAATATTTATGCTGGCTTGTATTACCCGATGATCGTAGCCTCTATCACCTTCGTAATCGGCGGCCTGCTGCTGCGCGAAACTCACGGCACGAAAATCTGGAGCGAAGTTGGCACCACGCCCCAAGTCGCGTCAGGCGATTGATACCGTAGTTCCACCGCAGCTTTGTCATTCAAGGGATTAGGTGCTAGCGTGATCGACGGCTTGCAATCGTGCGTCTCGCGTTAGCTTTGACCTCTCCTTGAGGCGCCACCTCAAGTGGCGGTATGCTCGGTGTCGGCACAATCGCATATTCTTTATTGGAGCTGTAACGTGGCCAAAGTTCGCGCAAAATCCCAAGAAAAGCAAAAACAGTCGAAAAAAGGCGAAAACCATACCGGCGAACGCAAGCTGACCGAAGCGCAAATTGCCGTACATTGGAAGGAAGAAGAGTACTTCCAACCTCCTGCCAAATTCATAGGGCAGGCCAATCTGAACGATCCCGCGATGGTAGAGAAATTCAGCGAGAAGCATTTTCCCGAATGTTTCCGCGAATACGCCGACCTACTGGACTGGGACCAATATTGGCACACCACCCTAGACACCAGCGAACCTCCATTCTGGAAATGGTTTGTCGGCGGCAAACTGAACGCCTGCTATAACTGCGTCGACCGGCATCTTGAGAAACACAAAAATAAGGCCGCGCTTATCTTCGTTCCCGAACCAGAGCAAGAATCCGCCACGGTTATCACCTACCAGGAACTTTACCGCCGCGTGAATGAAGTCGCTGCCATGTTGCGCGATTTCGCCAAGTTAAAAACTGGCGATCGCGTCACCATTCACATGCCCATGATTCCTGAGCTACCCATCACTATGCTCGCCTGCGCGCGTCTTGGCGTTGTGCATTCTGTAGTCTTTGGAGGCTTCAGCGGCGAAGCCTGCGGCTTGCGGGCCGCGGATTCCGGCAGCCGCGTACTCATTTATGCCGACGGTTATTTCAGAAACGGCAAGTGGGTGGATCACAAAGGCAACGCAGATATCGCCGTGCAAACGGCGGAAAAAGAAGGACAGCGCATCGACAAAGTTCTGGTCTGGCGGCGCTACAGTGGAAAATACAATTCCGAATCGCCCATGATCATGAAGCGCGATTATTTTGTCGATGAAATTTTGAAAGATTATCGCGGGCACATCGTGGAGCCCGTTTCCATGGATTCAGAAGCTCCCCTGTTCCTGATGTATACGAGTGGCACCACCGGCAAACCCAAGGGCTGCCAGCATCGCACCGGCGGCTACCTCGCCTACGTAACCGGAACTTCGAAGTATTACCAGGACATTCATCCCAGCGATGTCTACTGGTGCATGGCCGATATTGGATGGATCACCGGCCACTCTTATATTGTGTACGGCCCCATGGCCTTGGCAGCCACCAGTGTTTTGTACGAGGGGGTTCCCCAATTTCCCGACGCTGGACGGCCTTGGCGGATCGCCGAACGCTTGGACGTCAACATTTTTCATACTTCACCAACCGCAATTCGCATGCTGCGCAAGGCGGGCGGTGAAGAGCCCAAGAAATATGACTATCACTTCAAGCACATGACCACGGTGGGCGAACCCATCGAGCCGGAAGTGTGGAAGTGGTATCACCAGGTCGTAGGCAAAGCCGAAGCCGTCATCGTCGACACTTGGTGGCAAACCGAAACCGGCGGTTTCCTGTGCACCACCAAACCCGCACTCGACCCGATGAAGCCTGGCAGCGCGGGCCCTGCTGCGTTGGGAATTTATCCGGTAATTTGGGATGAGAACGGCAACGAGGTCACCGCCGGTTCCGGGAACGCCGGGAACATTTGTATACGCAATCCCTGGCCTGGAATCATGCAGACCATCTGGGGCGATCCGCAACGCTTCGTTAATCAATACTACAAAAAATATAATAAGAATCCCCAGAGCAAAGATTGGCGCGACTGGCCATATTACGCAGCCGATGGCGCGGTATTGCCCGCAGACGGTTATTACCGGATTCTTGGGCGCGTCGATGATGTAATTAACGTCGCGGGACACCGTCTGGGCACCAAGGAACTCGAATCCGCATGCCTGACAATTCCAGAAATTGCAGAAGCCGCTGTTGTCCCGGTTGTCGATGAAGTGAAAGGTCGTGTGCCCGAAGTTTACGTTTCGTTGAAACCTGGAATTCCGCCGAGCAAAGCTGTGCAGGACAAAATCATGTCCACGATAGAAACCATGATCGGCAAAATCGCGCGCCCAAAGAAAATCCACATCGTGCCCGACATGCCCAAAACCCGTTCAGGCAAAATCATGCGCCGAGTGTTAGCTGCCATTTCCAATAATCTAGATACCGGCGACATCACTACACTCGCCAATCCGGATATCGTCGCGCAAATTCGCGAGTTAGTGCAGGGCCGCGGCGTCGGTCCCTTGAAAGATGGCCCGGAAGACATTAAGCGTTTCGGAGAAGAAGCTTAGAACCAGGTGCAAAACAGATGCGGCCGGTAGCGCTGGCCGCATGTTTTTCTCGTCTATTGTGAATCAGAATCGTTTTTCGCGGTGGTGTCGGGCTTTGCTTTAGATTTTTCTGGAGTCGTCTTCTTCGCTTTTGCAGCGCTTGAGTCCACCGGCCGCGCGTCCTTCTGCTTCGCCTTGGGCGCATCTTGGGCGGCACTCTTAAGCTTGCCCTGTCCCGCGACCGAATCTTTCAAGGGAGCTGCTGTGGTTTGTGTCGGCACGGACGAGAGTTTCAATGTGTCGGCCGCAGCGCCAGTCGCCGTTGTCGTTTCAGTTTGAGATGGGTTCGCTGGTGCCGCCGGCTTCCCTACGCTGACACTAGCCCCCGGCGTACCGCATCGGGCCTGAACCTGGTTCAGCAATTCTGCATCAAGCAGTGCATCTTGCCAGCGCGCGGAACAAATCTGCCCCACCGACAAGCCACTAGTACCATGCATTTCCGCTCCCGCAAGATTTGCACCGTCAATTTGTGCGCCTCGCATCAGCGCCCCGCTCAGAAATGCCCCCCGCAAATCCGTATTTCTCAGATCGACGTCCAACAGCACCGTCCCCTTCATCTGGGCTCCGGCAAGATTTCCTCCGCCAAGCTTCGCCGAAGACATATCCGCATCCTGCAGATTTGCAAAAGAAAGCATGGCGTTATCCATTTTTGTATCGCGCAAATCCGTCCGTGAAAGATCGGTTCTCAGCAATCGTGCGTTCCGCAGCGTAATCCCATACATCGTGGATCCTGAAAGCTTGGCATTCGACAAGTCCGCATTGTCGAAATTCCCATACGAAAGATCGGCGCCGCGAAGATCCGTGGAAACAAATTCAGCGCCAACGGCATTGGCCGACACCAGAACTGACCGGTTTGCCTGCGCTCGATTGAAATTCGCCGAACGCATCGTCGCTTCCCTCATGTTCGCACCGCGTAAGTCCGCCTCTGAAAGGTACGCGCCCTCTAGATCGGCCCGCCAAAGCTTGGCATTCATCAGAAAAGACCGGTAAGCGCGCGCAAAGCGCAAATTCATCTGATTTAGTTTCGCGCCCGGCGCATCCGCAATGCCCGCTTCCGTCCAATTGCCTGCGGCTGGCGGCGTGGACATAACCGCCTCAGTCAGGTCAGCATAAGGACGATAGCCCACGCTCTGAAATAGCTCCGAGGCCCAGCGCCGAATACTCGCCGAGGACTGCTCAGAAGCAATGTCTCGATCCGCCGGCAATCCCCGAATCACCCCCACCGAAATTATCAGCAAGACACCGCCAGTGATCAGCGCCGCGCGCATGGTCAACAGCGCCAGGCGAAAGAAAGTCTTTGATTTGGCGATGCGGATTTCTCCGGATCGCAACACCCGGGAAACAATATCCGGCAAGCCTGTGGCGGTCGCCACTGAAACCGTAATCAGCAGGACTTGCAACAACGTTCCGCGAAAATCCTGACGCACCAGGTAGCGCACCCAGAAAAGCAGCAATGTGCCGGGCACTACCCAATAGCCCAGCATCATCGAGATCCCCGTTTCCAGCACCGCCAGTGGCGAACGGCCATCTCGCGGCCATCGAAAATGCTTGCGTATTAATCCCATCAAAAACCACGGACCGTCTCGTTCCGGCGTTTGTCCATCCGGAAAAACGGCCGGAAGCGCCGCGATACTTCCCCACAGGCGCAGCAGCAAAAAATGAAATCGTAGATACAAAGCAAATAGCACCAGCGGCGCGCCAAGATAAAAACCCGTCATAGGTAGCGCGTTGCCAAGATGTAGAAGGGGAAGCGCGGATGCATTCAGCAGCAGCCGCACATCCGTGGTAAAAATAATCATCAGGCAGCAAATGACGCTCACCGCCAGCGTCGTGAAATAAAAGACTCTCGCTATTTTACTGGCTTCCGCGATCGGGTTCGTGCTGCTGAATTCCGCGACCGACTCCGGCAACAGCGCATCGAAAAGATTCGTGCCGCCCAGTCTACCAACCCACAGTCCTTCCGCTCCGTATAAAGTCGCGCCCATAAGACTCGCGCCGCGCAGCTCGGTGCCCAGCAATATCGTCTCGCGCAAATCAGCGTGAACGAGATTCGCTCCGCGCAGGTTCGCCATCGATAAATCCGCGCCAGCCAAATTCGTCTTGGTTAAAATTGCGTCTTGCAGATTTACGCCGGTCAAGTCCGCGCCTGCGAGATTGGCTCCCGTCAAATCAGCTTTTACGCCCGTCTCGCCTCCGGATTCCACCCACATTTTGTGTTCGTCCAGAATTTGCGCAAGTTCAATCAGCGGGATGCTTGAGGGTTGTATCGCCTCGGAGGTCAAATCAAAAGGATACGCATCGGAATCCTCAGAAGAGTGCGCGTCAGAAGTTTGCACACCGCCAACCTGATCCGCCGCCGTCAAGCTGCCTGCATCGGCCGAACCTTCCGCGGCAATCGGTTTCGCAGGCTGCTCTTCGAGCGCAGCTAGCATTTCCAATTTATCGATTTCGCTCTGCGACATTTGGGGTTGATCCGGTTCCTGAGTTTCATGAAGCGTCTCCGGCTTCGTGGCATGCTCATTCGCAATAGACATCTTTTTCCCCATTCGTTTTCCGTTCCGCCTGGTTCATCATCTCTTATGCATCACTCGTTGTCGCCTGACCCAAAGTACAGGAGACGCACAGGTAACAACTCACAATCAACGGCCGGCCGGTGGTGTTAGGAATTGAGGTAGGAGTTAAACCGAGATGCGGATCGCGTAATGAAAATAGAGCCGGGGCGCTTCGCTGAGGGGCCAAGGAGCCCCGGCTTATCCTGCCCGCCTCCGCAGTGTGCGAGCAAGAAACTCGTTATCGCAGAAAAACGTTCAAACCTTGACAGCCAGCAGTTTGGGGGGACAACATCTGCTCGCCGAATTTCGTCACGCCGGAGAAAAAATGCGCAGCGTTGCCGCCGGGCGTCCGGGAAAAGTTAGACACCAACCAAACTATTAGACGCGCTCTTCTTCACCGCGCAGAAATTCGTAGCGCTCAATCGCAGCCACTACGCCTACGGCGCCCTCTTCACGAGGTTCGGTACGTTGCACGCGTCCGAGACACCGCACACGCACTGGACCTGCCAAAGTAATTTCGTTTGGAAGCGTCAGGAGTATTTCAACTGCAGAGCCTTCTTTTACATCTTTTTGAAGGAAGAAATATACCCCGCGGGAGCTGACATCGCGAGATTCTGTACTTGTTTCACCAACGGCCGCACCTGTGGTCCAACGAACGGTGAGCGGAAGGCGCATGGAAAAGCGCTGGGTAGTGCGGCGTTCTGAGCCGGTCAAAGCGGAACCTCCTGATCGAATGAGAGTTTATCCGGGTATCACATTGGGAACAATAGGACTGTGGGTACAAAAGAATTCACACCCTTGCGGGTACCAATGTACTAGAACGGGCCTTCGAACGCCTTATTTTCCCGCTTTTGTACTTTTGGAGCGATCGTGACCAATGTCGGCCGGGCCCGGCCAGCATCACACATAGATAATGTGAGATGTAATCAGGCAACAGGTTCGCAGCGCCAAGAAAACTATGTCTGGTCTATCAGTCTGTGGTGGATTGCGTACAGTGCAAGCTCCAGGCGGTCGGACACGCCGAGCTTATCGAAGATATTATGTAGATGATTTTTCACCGTTTGTTCGCTGATGAACAATTTTTCGCCGATCTCTTTGTTACGAAACCCTTGTGCCACCAACTGAACGATCTCTTTTTCCCTGTCGCTTAGCAGCGGCTTCTCTCGCCGCGGACCAGACTCCGAAGACTTAGAAAATGCCTTCATCACCTCAGCGGTCATGCGGTTATCGAGCCAAATTTCGCCCGCGAAAACCCGCTGAATGCTCTTCACCAGCAAGTCGGTAGCGGACTGTTTCAAAACGACACCACGAGCGCCCAGTCGCATTGCACGAACGACGTCGCGATCATCTTCAGCAGCCGTTAAAACGATGACACGCGTCGGCAGCGTGTCGAAATTGACCTCCTCGAGCACTGCCAAGCCATCTTTGTCCGGCATGCGCAAGTCCAACAGGAGTATGTCGGGCTTCAATTTAGTGAGAAGCTTGATGCACTCCACGCCGTTCTGGGCTTCTCCGACGATGGACATATCCTCATCGGAATCCAGCAGTTTGCGGAGCCCGTCGCGAAAAATCGCATGGTCATCCGCAAGGAGGACTCGTATTTGTTGTTTAGTTTTTGCCATGTCAGCCGAGCGGAATTTCGATGATTAGCCGCGCTCCATGTCCAGGGTTCGATTCCACCGTCAGAATCCCCCCGACAGTCCGCGCACGCTCCTTGATGGAGATGGGTCCCAACCGCAGGCGGTCCAGCTCGTCTCCGGTGAATCGTCCTGCGAAGCTAAAACCTTCGCCATTGTCGTCGACGACCAACACCAGGGCGCTGTCATCCTGTGACAGTTTTACCACGACATGGGAAGCCTTAGCATGCTTTTTTATATTGTTAAGTGCTTCACGATATATCTGGAAAATCTCCCGGCAAACCCGGTC
>DATBBY010000141.1:0-3846 GCA_036270765.1 Candidatus Acidiferrum sp. | reverse complement strand
GCGGTCAGAAAAGAACTCAGCCAGGAGATTACGAGTAGTCCTAGTACAGCCGCGGTCAGAATAATCACAATCAAGGTAGCCCTCCCCAAACATAGCTTTTTCTAGCAACTGGAGGACCAACTGGATCCGCTTATTTTGCAGTGAATTGCGGGCGGGCCAACTCTAGAAGTGTCGCCGATTGTACCCACGTAGAGGCAATCGCCTTCCTGCAGGTTTTACGGTGCCCAAAATCGACCTAAAATCGACTCAAAACGACCGAAACGTGCTCCAAAACGACCCCAAAACCATGCTAAAAAGACCGAAAATGCCCTCAAAAAGCGGCCTTTAGAACACAAAACGTGCAGGTTTTCGAGAGAGCTGTGGCCGTTCAGGTCTTGCTCAGATGAATGGATCCATCGCCAGTTCGCACGACGATGGCTTGCCCACCGCCGTTCATTTTGCCGTTGATCCGCGAAGAGCTGAAGGTGCCTTCCACCGTTACCGGGATTCCCAAGCTGATATGCCCGTCGTGCGTGCTGGCATCGATGTTGGCCTGCAATTCACCAGGCAGATCCAAATCAATGCTGCCGTCGCCGGTGTGCACGTTCCATGGCGCATTTACCTTCGAACCTGATCGCGCGCGCACGGTCACGCTGCCATCGCCCGTCTTTACATTCAGCACGTCGAAGCGGCCTTCCATATTTACGCTGCCGTCGCCTGTCGACACGTCGACATTTCCGTCGAGATCTTTTCCATCAATGTGGCCATCTCCAGTGCGCATCCGCACCGTTCCTTTTCCGCCCAGCACCGTGATGCTGCCATCGCCCGTCTTGATGTCCACGTTTCCGTTAATCGAGTCCGCTTCCACCGATCCGTCTCCGGTGGCCACTTCCAGGTCCGTGTCTTTGGGCATGTGCACTTCGATTCGAAGGCTCGAATGCCGTACGCCCCAATTGAAGAAGCCGCCGCTGGAGCTTTTCGCGATCACTTCCACGGTGTCGCCGTTCTGAGTCGTGCTTACTCGCAAATCCCGATCAAGCTTATAGCCGGAGTAAACCACGCGAATTTCAACCTGTTTGATGTCTCCCGTGGAGATGCGCACGGCGCCATCGTCGGTCTGCACGCGCACATGCGTGTGCCCGGTCACGGCAAAGGTCTTGGCTATTTCTTCGGCGCGCGTGGCTTGCGAAGCGCCCAGCATCGTGATCGCTGCCAGGAAGGGAAGGGCAACGACCGACCTGAAGCGCACTCCGGAATTCTTGTTCATACTCGCCTCGTCTCCGTCTCGCTTTCCTCAAACCCGCCAACTCTCGGCTTTAGAGGACTTTGCGCACCCGCACGCCATTCGCGGTCTTATAACCTAAAACGCATCCCAGTCCTAAAATGTTCCCTTGATTCCCGTCGCTCGCACACCCAGCGCTACCCGAATCAAGATACCTATTGCGCACGCAAGCTGCTTTGTACCATAGACTTACGGGGACGATGTCACGAGCCTTTCGCGGCCTTCTTTCCTTGCCCGGGCTTGGCCCGCAACGATGTCAGGAATTTATCCACCGGCAAAGTGTTAATCACGTCTTTCTTTTCCAGCCATCCGCGCCGCGCCATGGTCACGCCATACCGGATGAAGTTCAAATGCGCTGTGGTGTGCGAATCCGTCGAAATGACCACTTTCACCCCGCGATCCTTGCACATGCGCAGGTACACATCTTTCAAATCCAGCCGGTCCGGATACGAATTGCACTCCATCGCGACGCCATGTTTTGCGCAGGCTGCCAAAACTTTGTCCATGTCGTAGTCGAGAGGATCGCGCCGCAACAGCAACCGGCCTGTCGGATGGCCAATGATCTGGGTGTAAGGATTCTCGATCGCCGCCAGCATGCGCTCGGTCATCGCCGCTCTGTCCAGGTTGAAGTACGAGTGGATCGAGCAAACCACCACGTCGAGTTGCGATAGGATCTCGTCCGAATAATCGAGCTTTCCGTCTTTGAGGATGTCGACTTCCGAGCCCACCAGCACGCGGATTCCCAGCCCCTTAGCGTCTGCGGCGCGCAGATTTTTGATGTGCTCGGCAATGCGCTTTTCGTCCAGGCCGTTGGCTACCGTCACAGATTTCGAATGATCGGTGATGGCGATGTATTCGTGCCCGAGCGCCTTGGCCCACTCGGCCATTTCCTCGATGGTGTTCTTTCCGTCGCTGGCCGTCGTGTGCATCTGCAAGTCGCCCTTGATGTCGCGCAGTTCAATCAGTTGAGGCAACTTGCCTAGTTCCGCTGCCGTAATTTCTCCCGTGTTTTCGCGCAATTCCGGTGGTACATAAGCGAGCTTGAGCTTCGCGTAGATTTCTTCCTCGGTCCGGCCGGCCACGCGCTTGCCTTTCGGTACCTCGCCCTCTCTTCCTGATCGTCCGCCGGCAGACGGCACTACTTTCAGGCCAGAGGCGTTCGCAGCGCTCTTCTTTGTTACTTTTTCTCCCTTGATTGGCACCACTTTGGGCGGCGCTTCGCCCTTGGGCTTTTCTTCGTCGGCCAACATCGCCATCTCATACTCGTTCAACGTCCAGCCCATATCGTTGGCTCGCCCGCGTAGCACGACGTTGTGTTCCTTCGAGCCCGTGAAATACATCAGTGCCGCACCGAAGTTTTCTCGCTCCAGCAGACGCACATCCACTTGCAATCCATCCTGCAGCGTGAAACTGACCTTGTTTTCGCCATGTGCCAGCGTTTGATCGATTCCGGGATACTTCAAAATGTGCTCCGCAATCTCGTCGACCCTTTTTTGAGAGGTGTATCCGGGCGCCAGCGTGACCAGCAGGTCGAGGTCGCCCACCGTTTCTTTTCCCCGACGCAGCGACCCCGCCGGAGTCACTGACTCGATCGCTTTTCCGGTTTTCTTGATGTGCTCCGAAATCGCCAGAGCCGCTTCCTCGGCCACGTGCAGGTGAAACCTTCCTGTCGATTTCTTGTAGACTTCCACGGCCTTCAAAATATTTTGCTCGCTTTTTTCGCCGAATCCGGGCACATCGCGCAGTTTTCCTTCTTTGGCGATGCGCTCTACGTCCGATACTGTGCAGGCTTTGAAGTGGCTCCACAAAAACGCCACCTTTTTTGGGCCCAGCGATTGCAGATTTAGAAGTTCGAGTATGGTTTCGGGGTATTTCTTCAGCAGTTTCTGGCGCAGGCTGTAGTCGCCCGTCTTTACGATTTCGGCGAGATGCTCCACCATGCGCTCGCCAATTCCAGGCAGTTCTTCCAGTTTTTCGGGAGTTTGCACCAGTTGTTCGATAGAGTCGGGCAAGCCCTCGATCAGTTCCGCCGCTTTTTCGTAGGTGCGGTAACGGCCGATAATCGCGCCATCAATTTCCAGCAATTGCGCGGTCTCGCGCAGAATTCGAGCAATTTGTCGGTTATCCATGCCGCCGATTATATAGCTCAGCCAACAGTCTTTCCATCCGAGGTCGCTCCGCGCCAAGCTGAAGAAGTTTTCATTTTCTGTTTTGCCTTATAAAACAAAAACCGGCGGAAGCCTTCGCTCCCGCCGATCGATGAAAACCGCACTCTTATCAAGCCGGTTTGGTAACGTTTGATGCTTGGGGACCTTTCGGACCTTGTACGATTTCAAATTCGACTGGGTCACCTTCTTGCAACGTTCGGTAACCGTCCCCGACTATCGCAGAATAGTGTACGAACACATCGGGACCGTCTTCACGGCCGATAAATCCGTATCCTTTCGAATTGTTAAACCATTTCACTGTACCTAGCACTTCGTGTCTCCTTTGGCAGGTGACTCTTGGGGCGGAAAAATAAAGCAATCGCCGCCATGAGCACGAATTGCGCGGAGTCTATCAAATCAGACTTCGGAGTCAATAGC
>DATBBY010000140.1:0-27657 GCA_036270765.1 Candidatus Acidiferrum sp. | reverse complement strand
GTCACAAAACAAATGCAGGACGCTCCGGTGCCCTCCTGGTTTCTAGCGCCATTTAGTTCAGTTCTTCCGTGGCTCGAAGCTTCCGTAGGCTTACTGATTTTGCTCGGCCTTTTTACACGCAATGCGCTGGTGGCTGGAAGTGTGATTCTGCTACTTCTACAGATCGGCAGTTCCCTGGCGCAGAATTGGTCGGTGGTCGGAGACCAGTTGGTGTACGCGGTGATCTTTTTCATCTTGCTCACTTTTTCTGAACGCAATCGCTGGTCCTTAGACCATTTCCGAACAACATAGGTCACTAACTCCTAGCCGCAGTCTTCATCTATTGCGCAATGGTCGGGTCGATCGATATGAGCCTCTTGACAATAGTCGTTATAACGCATATTATGTCGTCGGTTTGAGGAGGGTTACATGATTGAGATTCGCAAGAGTGATGAACGAGGACATGCCGATCACGGGTGGCTGGACAGCCGCTTTACGTTTTCGTTTGCGGAGTATTTTGATCCAGAGCGCGTGCAATTTCGGACGCTGCGGGTTTTGAATGACGATCGCGTGGCGGGCGGAGCGGGTTTTCCGAATCATCCACACCGGGACATGGAGATTGTGACCTATGTTCTGGAAGGCGCGCTGGAACACCGCGACAGCATGGGAAATGGCTCGGTGATCAAGCCGGGCGATGTGCAATACATGAGCGCGGGGACGGGGATTACCCATAGCGAGTTCAATCCGTCGAAGGATCCGCTGCGTCTATTGCAGATATGGATGGTTCCGGAGAAGCGCGGGTTGAAGCCGACTTACGATCAGAAGAATTTCAGCGTGGCGGAGAAGAAAGCCAGGCTGCGGCTGGTGGCTTCGCCGGATGGCGCGGACGGTTCGGTGAAAATTCGGCAGGACAATGCGCTGTACGCGACGATTCTGGATAAGGATGACAAGGTGAAGCATGAGTTGCGGCCGGGGCGGCACGCTTATATTCAGGTGGCCAAGGGGCAAGTGAAGCTGAATGGGACGCCGTTGCAGGAGGGGGATGGGGCAGCTGTATCGGAAGAGAAGAGTGTGGAGTTGACGGGAGTGGATAACGCTGAGGTGCTGTTGTTCGACTTGGCGTAAATTTTGCTGCGGTTTAAATTTGGTTGACTTAAAGGCGCGGAAGATTTTCTTTCGCGCCTTTTTATTTGGCGTTGGCGGAGATTTCTGCGCGGGTGAATATTTCGAGCATTTCTTTTTCGGTTGGGGGATTGAGGATGTTGCGGGCGGCGAAGTCTTTGGCTTGGGGATAATTGGTGCGGCGTACGACATCTGCGGCTTGGGCGAGATTGAAGGTCGTGTGGCGGAAGTGGATGTCGGGGCCGAGTAATACCCAATGGGCTCCGGGTTTTCCGAAGGGCATGCCAACGCTGCCTGCATTTACGACGCGGGTGTGGCCGATCTTGCGGTCGAATTGCATGTGGGTGTGGCCGCACACGACCACTGTGGCCTGGACCTTTTCGAACATTGGGACGAGACGGTTGTCTGAGGTCTGGCGAGTGAAGATGTCGTTTTCGTTTTGGGGCGTGGCGTGGCAGAAGAGTACGGAGCCGAGTCCAGCGATTTCAAGGGTTACTGTTTTTGGCCAACTGGAAAGCCATTGCTGATGCTCAGGATCGAGTTGTTGGGCGGTCCAGTGGATGATCGGACGAAATGCTTGCGGGACGCCTGCTGGTTCGGTGCCGGACATTTGCTGGAGCACGGCGACTTCGCCGTTGCCATAAATGAAATGCGTGGGTGCGTCTAGATTTCGCAAACACTCGAGCGATTCGCGGGGCATGGGACCGGGGAGCACGTCTCCGCCCACGACAATGTGATCAACTTTTTCCTTGCGAATTTCCTGAAGCACGGCGTCCAGCGCGGGAATGTTGCCATGAATGTCGTAGATGGCGGCGACGCGCATAGAACGCGCTCGGAAACGCTAGCGCTTCAGCCGCGGGTGCGTTGAAATTCGCGCATGAAATTTGTCAGGGCTTGGACGGCTTCCAGGGTGACGGCGTTGTAGAGGGAGACACGCATGCCGCCCACTGAGCGGTGGCCGCGAGTACCTACCAAGCCGGCTGCCGCGGTTTCTTTGGCGAATTGCTTTTCGATGGATTCGTCACCACCAGCGACGCGGAAGACTACATTCATCTTGGAACGCGATTCACGTTCGACGGGGCAGGAATAGAAGCCGCCGTCCTCGATGGTGTCGTAGAGCAGCTTGGCTTTGGCGTCGTTGCGCTTGGTGATGGCGGGGATGCCGCCTTCGGATTCGATCCATTCGAGGACCAGGCCGACGATGTAGATCGCGAAGGTTGGCGGAGTGTGGTAGAGCGACTTCTCTTTTATGTGCGTGCGGTATTGTAGGAGCGTCGGTAGATTTTTGTCGGAGCGCTCGGCGAGATCTTTGCGGACGATGACGATGGTCGTGCCGCTGGGACCGAGATTTTTTTGCGCTCCGGCGAAAATGAGGCCGAATTTTTTTACGTCGGTGGGGTGCGAGGCGATGTCGGAGGACATGTCGGCGACGAGCGGGGCGTTGCCGGTGTCAGGGAGCGTTTTCCATTGGGTGCCTTCGATGGTGTTGTTGGTGCAGATGTGCACGTAGGAAGCGGTGGGAGAAAATTTCATTTCATTCTGGCGCGGGAGGCGCGCGAATTTTTCGGGCTCGCTGGAGGCGGCAATGTTGTGGAGGATGCCTTTTTTCAGTTCGCCGATAGCTTTGGCGGTCCACATCCCGGTGTGCAGGACGTCGACAGGCTTGCCAGGCAGGCAGAGATTCATGGGGACCATGGTGAACTGCATGCTTCCGCCGCCCTGGAGGAAGAGCACGGCGTACTCGTCGGGGATGCTCATGAGTTTGCGGAGGCGGGCTTCGGCTTCGGCGATGATGCCTTCGAATTCGGGCGAGCGGTGACTCATTTCCATAACGGACATGCCGCTGCCGCGCCAGTCGAGTAGCTCTTCGCGGATGCGCTCGAGGACGGGCAGTGGGAGGGCGCCGGGGCCGGCGTTGAAGTTGAATGCTCTTTTGGTGGCTTGAGTTTGGGGCAGGTGCATGGACGTAGTCACGATGGCGAAAATCCTCTCTTGGCTAAAAATGGCGGGGCGTTCTCAGCGGAACAGCGCGCCTTCTGCTGAAGTCAGTAGAGCATTAGAATAACAGAAGTATTTGGAGGGTTCGAATTTACGGTGTTGTTGTGTGAGGCGGTAAATTGCGCAACGGGGAATAGCGGCCCGATTGGGGAGCGCGAACTCGGCTTTCTGGTTGGGACCGGACTTAATTATCCAGCCGCACCAAAAGCGCTATTCAGTGGTTCATTAGGCTCCGCGTCCGGCTGTACAGCTTGGAACAGATAGTTCAAGGCCCGGCGCGCTTCGCGCGACGCCTCCAGACGGGCGATTACGTTCTTGGCGAACTCTTCGGCGGCATCACTCTGAAGTTCCACAGGTGAATTCAACATCGGCTTCTGGTGCATAGCTCCCCCAGGTCCCCTTCATCCCATGTATATGTTCGCTCTGAAGGGATTCAGCTGGCTGTCCAATGATGCACACTTACTCTGGATTCGGAGGTCCAATCGCTAAGATAAACAAGGAGAGTGAGGGGGTTTTATTTCCCGAACCGGAAACGTTCCACTACGCTGTCTTCCGCTGCCAGTAATTCTCGTGGCTCGCCGCGCTCGACGGCGAAGACGTACCAGCCAGCGCCCTGGGGCATCCCGCATTTAGCGGCTTCGATGAGGCTTTTGTGTGCGTGCATGCACCGGCGATGACACCAACTATCGGTCCAGCCCGCTTCGTAATGGATATCATTGAGGGCGGGGTACCGAAAACGAAGGCCGGTCATGATTTGGGTGATGAGCTGAGTGGACATGGCTACCTCTTCAGAGGGAAGTGCGGACTCCTGTATGACAAATTTTTATTGCGTGTGCAAGTGATTTTATTGTTATAGGTCAGTCGGCGCTTTGCCTTTGCCGGGGACATCGATTTCGTCGCGTTCTAAAAATGGCTTTGTGCGGTTTTGTTTTTCGCTGTTTTCCGAGAGGTCGGATTGGTAGGTAATGTGGGTTTGGGCAACTGGGACTTGGGGTTCATTGACGGCTGCTAAGCAACACTGGATTCTGGATGTGTTATGGAAGAACGCAGAAAAAATCGTGCAGGGTCCGGGGAGCGGCGGAAAGCTGATGCTGAGCAGATTGCCGATGAACTGAAGAAGCGTGGGCGTACTTCGGTGCATGTGCGCGGCACTAGCTTGTTGCCGTTGGTACGGCCGGGCGATGTGGCGTTGATTCGCAGGGATAAGCTGGAGAATATGCGCTCGGGGGATGTGGTGTTGATGCAGCGCGGGGATCATTTGATTGCGAAACGCATTGGCGGGGATGAGGATGCTGGGGCTGGGATTTTAGGCGAAGAACCGGTGGGCTCCGGTGCTGAGAGCCGAGAAACTTCGGGACTCGGCCGGGAGTTGGGCCAGCGGCCGGGCGAAAATCCGGGTGCGCAACCGGAATTGCTGGGGAAGATAGTGCGTGTGCGGCGGGAGAAGGAAAAGATCGAGCCGGGCGCTAAAAAGACTCCTGTGGAAACGGTTGCTTCCGTGGTGCTTCGACCAGCACGCTGGGCTAAAAAGAAGCTTCACCAAAATGTCGGCGAGCCGGAAGGAACAGATCGAGAAACGGAAGAAATCAGGCGGTAACCCTGGCGAATCTTAATCGACGCCTGGCGTCCAGCCCCTTTGCATAGCCCGAGTTTCCCGAGTTTCTGATGCGGGGGCCCGACGGCCACTCAGTTCAATGTCACGGCGACGTGGGTTGTCGCCATCGTAGTGCCGGCGACACCCATTACGGTGACGGAATAGTTCCCCGGAGTTGTGCCGGGTTTGGCATTTCCTTTGACTGCGGTTGCCCCGCCGCCGCATCCGACCACTATCGCAGATGCGGCCACGATTAGCAGCAGCACTAAAAAGTTTTTCCATCCTCTCCGAACGGGCACACCGAAGAAGAGCAACGCTGAAAGAATTATTCCACCACCGACAGAACCTGCCCGATTGCGGGTGATGTAAGCCGTCATATTGTTGCCAGCCCGGGCGAGCGAAGCCGACGCAGCGGTGGTGTTGATGGTCAGCATTGCCGTCACCGCCGCTGTCCCCGTAATTGCGGTAGGCTGGGTCACCGAGCAGACAGGGGGATCAACTGAGCCGGCCGGACCCGTAACGGTACACGAAAGGGCCACGCTCCCGGTAAAACCGCCGCTCGGCGTAACTGTGATTGTTGAAGTTCCGGTCGCACCGGGCGAGGCAATGGTGATGGTCGTATTGGTCAAGGTGAAGTTTGGAGGGAGGGGTGGGGCAGTCACCGTTAGAGGGATTTGGGTTGTCACGGTCTCGGCCCCGGATGCGCCTGTTACCGTAATCGTATAAGAGCCGGCGGTGGTAGCTGCTTGCGTGGTGACCGTGAGCGTTGCTGTCACTGGAGTTCCGGTGATGGCGGCTTGCGGGCTAATGGAGCAGGTGGGCGCGCCGGTCCCACCCGAGGGGCTGGCGCTGAGGGAGCATTGAAGCGCCACAGTGCCGGTGAAGGCCCCATTTGGAGTGATCGTGATGGTCGCATTCGCGCTTGCTCCGGCGGCAATGGACAACGGCGCACCACTCAGCGAAAAATTCACCGCGCCCGGCGTGAGTTGGACCGGAGCGGAAATGCTGCCGCCATACACGGTTTCGCCGGGATAACTGGCAACAGCGGCGTGCATCGCCACATTTCCGTTCACAGACGAGACGGCGATGCCATTGGCCGTGGCCGTTGCGGACTGGGTCTTTGTAAGGAAGACCGTTACGGAGCCCGCATCCGAATCAGGACCCTCCGTTGAGTCGACTACATCGGCAATACCGTCACCATCCAGATCTGCCGCGACCAAGGACTGCATCGGATAGACGAAAGGTGACAGGGGCGCCGATGGGGTGAAGGTGCCATCCCCGTTGCCGAGAAAGAGGGCAGGTGCATTGCCTCCCACGGCCAGATCCGCAATGCCATCCCCATTGAAGTCTGCAACGGCGATAGGGGTGGCGAGGGGGCCGGCGATCGCCGGGCCTGTCGCTGCTGTAAAGGTACCGTCACCATTTCCTAGCAAAATCGTGATCGTGTTTCCCACTGCATTGGCGACCGCCAGATCAACTTTCCCGTTGCCATTGAAATCGCCTGCCGCAATTGCCGAGGGTCTGTTACCAGTGGCCGGACTTGCCGCAGTCTTGAAGGTCCCATCTCCGTTGCCCAACAGAATCGTCACGGTATTGTCGGTTGCGTTGGTGACCGCCAAATCGGGTTTACCGTCGCCGTTGAAATCTCCCACCGCTAACGATGAGGGACTATTGCCCGTTGCGGGGCTGGGTGCCGCAGTGAAGGTTCCATCCCCGCTGCCCAGCAGGATGGTCACTGTGTTGCTGCTTCCATTGGAGATTGCGATGTCGAGATTGCCATCACCGTTGAAGTCACCCGTTGCAATTGCAGTAGGGGTGTTCCCGGTGGCGGGACTGGCAGCGGCGAGGTTGAAGGTCCCATCTCCTTTGCCCAGCAGGATTTCCACCGCCCCAGGCTGGGTCGTAGGGAAATTGTCTTTGCAGTAGGCAATGGCCAGGTCAAGCTTGCCGTCGCCATTGAAGTCACCGACGGCAATAAATTCGATGTAAGGGAGGTTGCCCGGCGCTAACACACGGGCCTTGAAAGTTCCGTCTCCATTGCCGAGATCAATATCGATGCCAAACTCCGAAATCGCCAAATCTGGAATGCCATCGCCATTGAAGTCGCCCACCGCCAGGCTGGTGGGTGAAAACTCGGGAAGCGTGGACGGAATCAGGTTGAGTCCAGCTGTTCCAGGTGTCAGCGTTGCCGTCGCAAGCTCCTGGTTCGAGTTGCTGGTGTCCAGGAACGAAACCGTGCCCGTTGGCGAGACATGCCCATTGCCCAACACTGTCGCGGTGAGCGAGTAATCGCCCGGAGTGCCACTGGATGCAATGCTGGTCATCGTCGGATAGGTTCCGGTCACCGTCAGAGTGGACGCGGCTGAAGAGCTTGCCGCATCGGCATTGGTCCCAACAAAGATTGCCTGGTAGGTATGGCTTCCAATAGCGGGTCGAAAGCAGATCGTCGCGGTGCCTGCGCTGGTCAATTGCGCCGAGCCTAGAAGATGGATGTCGGTGCAGGATTTTGCCGTCGCGTCGCAGAAGTTGATCTGGCCTGGCGCGACTGGGGCGCTGCCGGTCATGACCGTCGCCGTCAGCGTCACCACGGTTCCAGATGACACGGTTGCCACCGCGTTTCCAGCGGAGGCAACAGACAGAGTGGTCGTGGTGGTGGCGGGAGTGGTTGCGGGCGCTGCCCACGCAGGCACAAATCCAACACAATGGACGAACACGACCACTCTGACGAAACACACGAATGAGCGCAAGAGGGCGGGCATCTCCCGCCCTCCAATCAACGTTCGCTGACACACGGAAGACTCCCCTGAGGCGCGAGCCCAATGCCGACATAGTCGTTAACCTCGACTGCGGAGATTTATTCCCGAAAGTTCGCTGATTTTTACGGAGTGTGCGCCAAAAAGCCCGTTTCTAATTCCGACTGGCCTCTTCGTAAAACTAAAAATGCAATTCGAGGTTATTTCCGAATATTTTCTTGGGGGTTAGTGACCAGGGCGATTCTGTTGCTCCATGGTAGTAAGGGGTTGCTGACCTCGACTTCCTCAAGTAGTCACGGACGCTCTCTTTGGCGCGGCTCACAACAAGCTGATGCTCGTAGGCGAGCAACCCGGTGACCAGGAAGATCAGGGTCCCTTACTGTTTCGTTCGATAGAAAATCGTCTGTGGGCCGTCCACGATTTTGAAATCCGCCGGCACAGTAAACAACGACGCGCTCGGTTCCGTGCGCACGATGCTCGTGAGCCGAAACGTCTGCTCCCCCATCCGGGGATCACTCCGTTTGCTGTACACCACCGTCTTGAGGTCGGGCGAAGTCCAGACCTCTGTGACAATTGTGATCGGAAGATCATTTCCAATCTGACCCGCGGGAATCGTGTGCGTCATTCGTACGCCCTTCACCGGAACGCCCTCCATAGTTTGAGCACCAAGGTCCTCTGTATCCACCTGCTCCTTCTCTTGCCTATCGATGTCCGCGTGTTTCTCAAAGAACGCTACAGGTCCAGGAGCACCTACAATGGCCGGCATTGCATCAGGAAATTGCAATGGCGCTCCGCTCCCTTCGACTCTCATCGCAACCGTTGCGCCGGCCACACCGGTGGCACCCCCGGGAACGGGAGGAAGTGCAGGCATTTTCTGCGCGGTCTTCTCCATCGGATTCAATGTGTAAGAGGTCTGCGAGACCGGGTCGCGGATGAAAACCAAATGCGGCGCATTGGCCGCCGACAGGTTCCCGATCGCCGGTAACACCGTATCGTGACGCGTGCGGCCCTGCGAATCGCGCGCGGTGCTTCCCGTGCTGGTCTGTACGATGCGATTGCCGTCTGCCAGCGTCAGGACGGATTCGTTCGTGATCGTCGCCGAATATGGCGCATCTACGATGGGACCTGACGTTCTTTCGAATGCGCCTGAGGCAACGCTCACTTGACCGGCCGTTTGATATATGACGTCCCCCTTGTCTTGCGCAAGGGCGCAAGATGCGGCGACCAGTACTAGAAGCAATGCGCGTTTCATGATGGTGACTCTCCTTTTCTAGCTTACGATCTTACTGTCGCAAGCGAACCTGTTGGACAGATCCGTCCGCGGCAATACTTAGTTCCGCAATAAAATTCGTCCCTTTGGGCATCGCGCCCGGTGGAAACATCGCTTCTGCTGGAATGGCGATCTGCACGGCGGTTTCCGTTGGCTGCCAGTTCATGGCTGGCTTCTGGACGCGCGGAGCCGCGTGCCGTCTGCGGAGTGTCTTCCGTGGAACCGTCTCCGCCGCGCGAGGTGCGGGAACCGGAACGGAAGTAGCCGCAAAGGTCGGAGCAAGAACCGGTGGAGGCCCGATGCGTCTCTGAGGGAAGGCCAGAAAAATCACGACCGCAGCCGCAACAGCACTTGCCAGCACCGGCACCCAGCGCGAAAGGCGGTGAGGCGTCTTCCCTGCCACCAGCGCATCGCAGTAAACATCAAAAGTCTCACTCACTTGTTTGTACATCGTCAGTCGACCGCGACACTCCTGACACCCTTTGATATGGCGATGCACCTCAGCTGCTTCCTTCGGCGAAAGCTCCCGGTCGAGCCACGCGATTAATTTCGTTTGAACGTCACACATTGCATTTCTCCGCTAATTTCTTTATCGCGCGCTCCATAGTGTCGCCCACCGTGGACACCGCCATCCCCAGGACTTCTCCGATTTCTCGGTAACGCAGTCCTCCCGCCCTCAGCAGTAGGCACTCCCGTTCGCACTCCGTCAGCCATCGGATTGCGGCCGCGAGACGCCGGAACTTCTCCTTTTCAAGAACCCTTTGCTCTGGCGTAGCGTCGTCCGCCAGAAAATCCATCTCGCCGTCGAGCGGTTCACTGAATCGCCGATGGTAGCTCGTCTGGCAGTTCCTTGCCTGATTGTGAGCAACCCGAAACAGCCATGCGCGGATGTTTTCTCTTTTCCCCTCTAAAGCCAAGTGCCGTTGCAGACTGAGAAACGCGTCTTGCACCACATCCTGCGCTTCGTCGCTCGAAAGTCCGAGGCAGACCAGGTAACGCAGCAAGGGCTTCCGTAGTTCGCGATACAGAGTCGTGACCTCCGAGGAGCCAGCGGCCAACCGCGTTAGCGGGAGCGCCAGGGGTACGGAATCGTCCCTCACATGAGCCTCCGCATCGCGCCTCTATCTGTAGAACAATCGAGAGTCCGGTTTTTCCGGGGCGGTGTGTCCACTTTCCCCGAAGATTCTCGCACTGCGGGACACTTGGGCTGTTAGACGCGCTTCATGGACAGCCTGGTCATCGGATTCAGGCGGTAGGCGAAAAAAAGATGGCCTTTATCGAGTTTCTATAAGAAGTGCTTCGCGGTGAACTTCTCGCCTTTGCGTATTGATAGTGAGAGCGACGCTAATAGCCATGTTGGGGATGCGTCGACAAAAGTTCTGCCCCTCGTCGACCTTCCGACGCATCCTAATTTCGTCTTAAGAACAGGCGCCATCATGGCCAAGCGCACCTTAACTAAGCAACTGGAGCTAATCCCCACCAAAGCCTCGCTCGACGAATTGCGCGAAACCGCCAAATCCTGCAAAAATTGCGATCTCTGGAAGCTCGGCACGCAAACCGTTTTCGGCGAGGGCGCCGCGCACAGCAAGCTGATGCTCGTCGGTGAGCAACCGGGCGACCAGGAAGATCTCGCCGGAAAACCTTTCGTCGGTCCCGCAGGCAAACTACTCGATAACGCTCTCGTCGAAGCGGGCATCGATCGCAAAAAAGTTTACGTCACCAACGCCGTCAAACACTTCAAGTGGGAGCCTCGCGGCAAACGCCGCATCCACAAAAAACCTAACGCAGCGGAAATCGCCGCGTGCCGCCCTTGGCTCGATGCGGAAATCGCCGCCATCCGCCCCAAGGTAATTGTTTGTCTTGGAGCCACCGCGGCTCAAGCCTTGCTCGGCAAAGATTTTCGCGTCACCCAGCATCGCGGCGAATTCATCGAGTCCGCACTCGCACCCTACGTCGCCGCCACCGTGCACCCCTCTTCGATCTTGCGCGCTCCGGATGAAAATGCCCGCCACGAAGAAATGGCCCGCTTCATCGCCGATCTCCAGAAGATCGCCCGCGTTTTGCAATGAGCGGTTAAACTACCCCTCCATGCCTGACCCAGGAAAAGTGCGCATCGGCATCTCCGGATGGACCTACAAACCTTGGCGCGGTGTTTTCTATCCCGAAGACTTAAAACAAAAGCTTGAACTCGAATACGCCTCCAAGACTTTCAACTCCATCGAAATCAATGGCACGTTTTATTCCTTGCAGCGTCCCCCAAGCTTCGAACGCTGGGCCGCCGAGACCCCCGACGATTTTGTTTTTTCCGTGAAGGCTCCGCGCTTTATCACCCACATCAAGCGCCTGAAAGATGCTAAAGCTCCAGTCGCAAATTTCCTGGCTTCGGGAATTTTCAATCTAGGTGCGAAACTCGGACCGATCTTGTGGCAATTGCCGCCCAACTTTATCTTCAGGCCGGAAGTGCTCGAAGATTTTTTTCTGTTGCTCCCTCACGACACCGAGAAAGCATCCGCGTTAGCTCGCAAACACGATAAATGGATGTCCGGCCGCACCGCGCTAAAGCCCGACGCCAAGCGGGCTCTGCGCCACGCCATGGAAATCCGCCACGCCAGTTTTGCGACTCCCGAATTCATAAATCTTCTTCGTCAATACGATGTCGCGCTAGTTTGCGCGGACACCGTGGAGTGGCCGCGCCTGATGGATGTCACTTCCGATTTCATGTATTGCCGCCTGCACGGTTCGGAAGTTTTGTATGCCAGCGGTTACGACGAGCCATCCCTGGATCAGTGGGCAACGCGTGTCCACCAATGGGCCGGCGGAAGCGAGCCGGAGGATGCCAACCGCGTCATCAAAGAAAAAGGCCCGCAAAAACCTCAGCGCGACGTTTTCGTTTATTTCGACAACGATGCAAAAGTCCGCGCCCCCTTCGACGCCAAAACCCTCACCGCAAAAATAAGCAAACTTCTCGCCAAGTAACCGCACGTTGCGAAGAGGGCAGACGCCACAAAGTCAGCGCCCAAAGTCCGCACCACAAAATTCAGCGCTACAAATTCCTAAACGATCATCGCGATGGCGCAAGCGCTACAAATTCAGCACACAAATTCAACGGTACAAATCGCGAACCGGTCATTCCGCGTGCCCGCCGCCGGGTGGCCCGAAGCAGCCCGCTACCAAACGGTCATTCCGACCGGAGCAGGCCGACGCCTTTTCTTCTCATTCGCTCCTGCGAATGAGTCGGCCTGCGCAGTGGAGAAATCTCTCTTCGATAGCTCGCGCAAGCCATGCCCAAACACTCCGAGTCACCATTGGGCTCATCTTCACTTTCCGTTTCTCACACTTATTTCCTGTGACTGGGCGGAATCTTAGTATCCCCATAAATCTCATCCGCCTTCGTATCCGGACGCCTTTCGTCCGGGCACGGCGCCTCCCCTTGTGCCGGTTTCTTATTGCGATCAGGCTTTGGCGCAATTTTCGGTTTGGAACTAAACGGTTTCTTACTCGGTTTCACCATAACGCATCCTTCTCCCTACAAATTTGACAACTCCAAACTCTTCGAAATCCCTTCCAACGGAATGGCCACCCATCCCGGCCGGTTATTCAATTCATACCCCAACTCGTACACCGCCTTCTCCAGCACATGCAGTTGCAACAACGCCAAAATCTCCGCGCGGCTCGGCGGAAGAAATTCCGCGCCGCGAGCCGTTTTCATATACTCGTCCAAAAAACGCTCGCTCACCCAGTTAGCCCACACTTCCGCCCAGCCATTCAATTTTTCCCTGTTGCCGTCAACAACTTTCACGTTGCCCGTCGACGCCAGCAGCGGCGCGTGCGCTGCATAATGAAACGACCGGAACATTCCCGCCACATCCTGCAAAGGCGAACGCTTCAAACGCCGCTGTGACAGTGGCCGCGCCGGCTCCCCTTCAAAATCAATAATCACGAAATCTGTCCCGGTGTATAAAACCTGCCCCAAATGATAATCGCCGTGTATCCTCGTCCGCACCGCGCGAATAGGCTTGCTCAGCGCAGCATGAAAGCGCTCAATAATTTGCGGCTCGCTGCCTAGCACTCTCTCCACATTCGGTTTCGCATTTTCCGGCAGGCGATCGTGCGCGTGCCGCAGTTGTCGAAAAATCCGGTTCGTCAACTCCAACAGCGCATCCTCAAAGCCTCGCTGAAACGCGTCATCAAAAGGCTCGGGTGCAAAATCGGGTTCCGCAGCAGCGGGCGGAGACGCCAGAGCCAAATGCAATTCCGCCGTTCGCCGCCCCAGCAATCCCACTGATTCCAAAAATGGGCCGATCAACGCGTGCGCCGTATCATTCCGCGAATCCGCAACGCCGCCCTCTTCCGAATTTTTGCCCACCTCATTATAAAAAGCCGAAATCGATTTCATCGTGTATTGCCACGCGTCGCCCTGATTCGGCACAAACCCTTGCAGAATTCCCTGCGTCATCCCCAGCCCGCGCGCTCCGCGATATTCCAACGCTCCAAGCAATTGCGGGGTGTGCTGATAATGCGCTTTCTCGGTAAGAAAGCCACCGACCTCAAGGTCCGGATTTACGCCCTCCTCCAGTCGTCTAAAAAATTTCAACATCAAGCGGTCCCCGTAAGCAACCGAGCTATTACTCTGCTCCGCGGTAATCGCGCGAGGGCGCAGGCTCCCAGCCGCTCCGGTTTCCTGCATCGACAACGCGTGAGTGCGCGACGTCACCAACTCTCCAACCTCTCCGGTAAAAACCAATCCCCTCTCAATCGCGTCCAGCAAAAAAGAAAGAAACGCTTCGTTTTTCAGCGCGTCGGTAAGCGTCACCTTCTCGCCGCTCGCGCGTCCCGAGAGCGTCAGCACCGCATCGGGCGCCCCGGGTCCACGATTGGAGTCGGCGTCTTTCCCGGATGCCCCGGGTTCGCCTTTGAGGTTTGAACCCCAGGCTTTCTTTGGATCGGAGTCCTTCGTCACCACCAGCGGCATCGAATACAAATCCGTCCCACCGCCCTCATACTGCACGTTCACCACAATCGCCAGCGCATGCAGTCCGTCCCGTTCGAACGTAACGAAATCCACCACCTCCGTAGCACGAACCTCCCGCGCCTTGGCCCCAAACCACCGCTGCCCCTTCAAGTAGGCAGGCAGCTGTGCCGGCAATTCGGCTTTTAAATTAGAAAACATATCTTTGCCAAAACCCGGCGAGGCCATAAATATCTTTCTCCGCTAAATGAATCACAGCGGTTGCGGTTCTTTGTATTTTTCCTTTTCCGTATTTCCCAGATATCTCTCCAGCGCGCGCCGCGCCAGATCTTGTCCTCCCAGTCCAAACGCAATGGCCAGTCCCAACATCGAAGCGCCAAACACAATCGAAAACGCCGCCAGCACCGTCTGCCGCGCCAGCCCCAGTTCATCCAACGCCATGGAAATCGCCAAAATCCAGATTACAAAGCGAATCGACCAGCTCCAGATTTTCGGCGAGCGAACCCCCGCATTCACCGAAGCCAGAAGTACCGCGCGCGACAAAAAATTCGCCAACACCAATCCCAGAAATAAAATCACCATGGCGATAAATACTTCTGGCAGGAACCGGAACAACCTGGAGATCTGCTCCTGCAATCCCGCTACACCCAAAACGCTGATCCCGATAAGGATGAATCCCAGCCACGTGATCCAGAATATCGAGCGGCTCAGCAGTTCCGTCATCGACGGCAGATCCGCCATCCGCAATACTCGCGAGGCCCCGGCATCTTCCGAGACGCGATCCAATTTCGTTAGCCGCAGCACCGCCCGCACCACGTGGCCAAGCAGGTAGGCCGCCAACAACCCCACCAAGATAATGACCAGCATGACCACCAGCCGCGGCAGAAATTCCGCGATCATATGCACCAGATTGTAGTAAGCCTGCTCCAAACCTTGCACGATGGTGACTCTCATGATTTCACCTCGACTCTTGCTTTCCACTTCTCCGTCAAATATGGCTTCTGCCGTTCGAACTCCATGCAAAGATTTTCACTCACCGCTTCCATGTCCGTCGCCGAAGCCTCGGCATATTCCCCCAGGAACGAATAAATTTTTCCGCGATAAAGTGGCACCAACGCCTGCACCAGGTGATCCCGATTGATCACCGAATGATGGTATGAGGCCGCAAATTCATACAGAATCGTCACCCACAATTCCGACGGAAACCGCAAAGAGTGTTGGTCCAGCGTCGCGATGCCTTGAATACTTTCCAGCGTTTGTGGACTTAAGATCGATTCCAGGATCGGTCCAAGCTCTTTAACGCCGGTCTGAAACAATTCAAACATTCTGGCGCGATTAAGCTCCTGCGGTTCCGCGGTAAGGGCATGGTCTGGACCAAACGTAGGCAGTGGTTCTGAACCCTTGCGCTCCAGCCACCACTGCTGGTGTGTTTCCAGCAACCAGAACAGACTTCCCACCGTTTGGCGCAACACTTCCACAAGATCGGGGCCCGCGCCATCCGGCGGGGGCGGCTTCTCGCCAAGATAAACCTGGCAACAGCGAAAATCGGACGTGAGCGCCGAAATTCCCAGCCACGCTTCCGGCCGCGAACGCACCGGCTCTTCGTGCCAAACATCTTCATTCAGGCAAAAACTGCCAAGCTGGTTTGAAAACGCCCATTCGTCGGAATACAGTTCGCGAATTCTGCGGCCGAATAGTGCGCGCGTCATGGGATACAGAAGATTCCGTGCCAGCAAACCCTGAAATTTATGGCGCGAATATAATGGCGCTACAAAATCGAAGCTGTCGCGGAACACCGGACGCAGAAGATTCGCAACCCATTCCGGAGACGTGCTGGAAGTAGCCGGCGATACCACCGCGCACGCCCGGGCTCTTAGCAAATCCGACGCCGAAAGAATCGTACGCAGCGCGAGGCCCGGAGACGGTGGCCCATTGAATGCCGCGGTAACCCGGTGAATTGTTCGCAGCGAGGTTATCCCCTTGGAATTCGAATTATTCCCCGGTTCTCCATCGCCCGAGCGCTCGTCGGATCCAGAGTCTTCCACCGCGCGGCCATCAACGCTGATGATCGCCACGCGCTGCCGCACGAAGTTCTGCTGTACACTCTTTTCGACATAATGCGCGGCCCGTCGCACCGTGTTGGCGCTCCGGTGCGCGAGGATCCCAACAAGCAGGTCCACCTCGCCGACACTCATCAATTGACGAAGCAGGTCGTCAGAAAGGAAGGTTTCGTCAGCCAAAGTACTTCAACTCTCGCTTTCAACCGGGCGGAAATATGATACCGGGCCAACGTCGATAATGCTCAGCTTAAACTGCCGGCGTCAAATGCGGCGTAGTCGGAACCAGTAAAATTGATAAGGACCAAGCGTCAGCAGATACGGCAAATCGCCAAACCTCGGAAACAGGTTTCTGCCAAACATTTCAATCGGTATATAACCCTTATACCGCTGCACATCCAATTCCACAGCCTGCGCTGAGCTCGACAAATTATTCACCACCAGAATTTTCTCGTTGCCTAGCTCGCGTATATACGCCAGAACGCGGTGATTCGACGGCCGCAAGAATTCCATCGTCCCACGGCTGAACACCCGGTACGAATTTCGCGTCTTGATCAGCGCTTTCATCCACGACAGCAGCGAGTGGCTGAACCTTCGTTGCGAATCCACATTCACGACCTGGTAGCCATACACGGAATTCGAAATTAGCGGCGAATATAACCGTTCCGGATCAGCAAACGAAAATCCTGCATTCGTCCCGCCATTCCATTGCATCGGCGTTCGCACTCCGTTGCGATCGCCCAGGTAAATATTGTCGCCCATCCCGATTTCGTCGCCGTAATAAATGATTGGCGTACCCGGCATGGACATCAGCAACCCATTCAGCAGCTCGATCCGTCGCCGGTCATTTTCCATCATCGGTGCCAGCCGCCGCCGGATCCCCAAATTGATCCGCATCGTCTTATCCGTGGCGTACTCGTCGTACATATAATCGCGCTCGACGTTCGTCACCATTTCAAGCGTGAGCTCGTCGTGGTTCCTCAAAAATATGCACCACTGGCAACTTTCCGGAATCGGCGGTGTCTGGTCGAGAATCTCAATAATCGGTTTGCGGTCCTCCAGTTTCACCGCCATGAACATCCGTGGCATCAACGGGAAATGAAATGCGGTGTGAAATTCGTCGCCATCCCCAAAGTACGCGCGCACATCCGCCGGCCACTGATTCGCCTCTGCCAGCAACATCTTCCCCGGATAAAATTGATCCAGCCGCTTCCGTACTTCCTTGATTACCGCGTGGGTCTCCGGAAGATTTTCGCAAGACGTCCCCTCGCGTTCCACCAGGTAGGGCACCGCGTCCAGCCGGAATCCATCCACTCCCATGTCCAGCCAAAACCTCATGATCTCCCACATCGCTTCAAACACGTCGGGATTATCAAAATTCAAATCCGGCTGGTGACTGAAAAACCTGTGCCAGTAATACGATTTCGAGACCGGGTCCCACGTCCAGTTCGACAATTCCGTGTCGATGAAAATAATCCGCACGCCCTTGTACTTCGCATCCGTATCGCTCCACACGTACCAGTCGCGCTTTGGGTTATCCCGCGAGCTGCGTGCTTCCTGAAACCACGGATGCTGGTCCGAGGTGTGATTCATCACCATCTCAATGAGCACGCGCAGTCCCCGATTGTGCGCTGCGGTGAGAAAAGCCTTGAAGTCGTCCAGTGTTCCGTAGCTCGGGTGTACCGTGGTGTAATCCGCGATGTCGTAGCCGTCATCGCGTAATGGCGAAGGATAAAACGGCAACAGCCAGATAGTGTTGGTGCCCAATTCCTGAAGATAGTCGAGACGTTGCGTCATCCCGACAAAATCTCCAATGCCGTCGCCATTGCTGTCGCAAAAAGTGCGTACGTGCAGTTGGTAAATTACCGCGTCTTTGTACCACAGGTTGTCTTCTTGCAACGCCAACGGGGTAACTCTCCTTTTCAGCGCCTCATCAGCGTGAATGCAAGTTAAAAATATTATCGTAACGGCTCAACACGAAATATATGCGCCGGCAAAACCGCGGGATTCAGTTCCACATAATTTCTGCTTCCCTGCCAGATATATTTTTTATCCGTCAGCAGGTCGTTCACCTCATAAGACTCCTCTGCCGCCAGCCGGAATTCCTTCAACGCCACATCCACCCATCCCATCTGCCTGTTCACCGGGTCCAGATTCACGACCACCAGGAGTTTGTCGCCCCGATCCTCCGACGTTTTGCTATAAGCGATCAGCTGTGGATTATCCGTGAGATGAAATGTCAGACCGTAATTATCCTGCAAAGCAACATGATCCCGCCGGATGCTGTTCACCCGCCGTATCAGCCCCTTCAAGCTTTTCGGGTCGTTCCTGTTCCAAACCCGCACCTGATATTTTTCCGAGTCCAGATATTCTTCACTGCCCTCGCGCACCGGCACATTTTCCATTAACTCAAACGCCGGCCCATAAATCCCGTAATTCGCGCCCAGCGTTGCCGCCAACACCAATCGCGCAATAAACGCGGAACGCCCGCCCTTCTGCAGATACTCATTCAAAATGTCCGGAGTGTTCGGCCACAAGTTAGGCCGAAAGAAATCGCTCACCGGCGGCTCGGTAATCTCGGTGAAATATTCTGTCAGCTCCGCCTTCGTATTTTTCCATGCGAAGTACGTATACGACTGCGTGAATCCCAATTTCGCCAGCCGGTACATCACTTTAGGTCGCGTGAACGCTTCTGCCAAAAAAATCACTTCGGGATACTCTCGCTGCGTCTCGCGAATGAGCCATTCCCAGAATGCAAATGGCTTGGTGTGCGGATTGTCCACCCGAAAAATCTTGATCCCCTGCGAAATCCAGAAAAAAATGACACTCTTTAATTCTTCCGCCAGTGCCTCATAGTTCGCGGTTTCAAAATCCAGCGGATAAATGTCCTGGTATTTCTTCGGTGGATTCTCCGCGTACTGTACGCTCCCATCCGCTCGAGAGCGAAACCATTCGCGATGTTCCTTCACGTAAGGATGATCCGGCGAACATTGAAACGCGATGTCCAGCGCCAGTTCAACTCCGTGAAGCTCTGCTTTCGCGCGTAACCCCCGTAAATCCGCCACCGTTCCCAACTCTGGATTTATAGCCTTGTGCCCTCCGTCTTTTGAACCAATGGCCCATGGACTGCCCGGATCAGCCGGCGTCGGAGTCGTGGAGTTGTTTTTGCCTTTGCGTTCCGTCTTCCCGATCGGATGAATCGGCGGCAAATACAAAACATCAAATCCCATATCCGCCACGTACTCCACATACTCAGCACAATCACGCAACGTCCCAGGCTGCTCCGCCGAAGTCGTACACGAGCGCGGAAACATCTCGTACCACGCGCTGAAACGCGCCCGCGCGCGGTCAACGCGCACCACCAGTTCCTTTTTGTAAACCGTATCCCCGGCGCGATCCCGGTACCGCGATATCAGCAAAATTAAATCCTCATCTTCAGAGAACGTCACCGCCGCGGCCGCATCTGTCCCCGCGATCCTTTCCAACCGTGCGCTCAGCGCATTCAACATCTTCAGGTCCGCAGAACTCGCGCGCTCTGCGGCAGCCGCCAGCAATTTCACCCCGGTCTTCAACTCCAGCGACACGTCTTGTCCCGCGTCCGCTTTTTTCCCCAAATCGCGAGCCCAGGTTTTGAATCTGTCTACCCATCCTCGCAAAGTATAAAAATAGATTCCCATACTCCCGAGTCGGAACTGTGCCTCCCACCGGTCATTCGTAACCAACTGCATCGGCTCATACTGCCAATCCGCATCGCCATCTCTGCGATATTGAAGCGCGGCATCCACGACATCATGTCCGTCGGCGAAAATATCTGCGCTGACCGTCACAAGTTCCCCTGGTGTGCGCGTAATTGGAAATCGTCCGCCATCAATTTCCGGCAGCACGCTTTCAATCACTACTCTCTGAACAGACTTCGGCGTAATACTCTTGTTAGGTTTTTTTGGAAGGAATCGTTCGTCGGTGACCGTCACGGCGTGCAGTAAACTCGCTCCCCATCCCTAATTCATTATCTTCGACTCATTATATACGCCTGTAGTGCAACGATTCTTCTTGCAGCGAAATTCTTATTCGAATGATTAAAATTCCATTGGGATTTAACGAATCAGTTAATTTCCTCTACTGGATTCACTGGATACTCTCACGCGCCTTAAAAGCCTACACTAGCAGTGCTGATGGGCGACTTTGCCCAGCGTCGAGGCCCAAGTGAAAATAGCGCAAGTTTCCCCTCTGTACGAAAGTGTTCCGCCCAAAATGTATGGAGGTACCGAACGGGTGGTTTCGTTCCTTACCGAAGAACTGGTCGCGCAAGGCCAGGACGTAACTCTTTTCGCCAGCGGAGATTCCCAAACCTCCGCGAAGCTCGTTCCTGGCACCAAAACTTCTCTCCGGCTCAGTAAAAATTCCGTCGACCATCTGGCGCACCACATCGCCATGTTGGATGACGTGATGCGCATGGCGCCCGAATTCGACGTTATCCATTTCCACATCGACTACATGCATTTCCCATTATCCCGCTATTGCGCGCTGCCCAGCGTAACGACCCTCCATGGTCGCCTCGATCTTCCCGATTTAATTCCGGTTTATAAGCGCTACGCGGATGCCCCGGTGATTTCCATTTCCATGGCACAGCGCAAACCGTTGCCGCGCGCTAATTGGGTTGCTAACGTTCATCACGGCCTGCCCACTGATCTCTTAACCTTTAATCCCAAAGCAGGCGGCTATCTCGCGTTTCTGGGGCGTATCTCTCCGGAGAAACGCCTCGATCGCGCCATTGAAATCGCTAAGCGCGCCGGCATTCCCCTGAAAGTAGCCGCGAAAATCGACAACGCCGACCGCGCCTATTATGAATCCACCATCAAGCCTCTAATGGGCGATCCCAACGTCGAATTCATCGGCGAGATTGGCGAAGACGAGAAAAGCGAATTTCTCGGTAACGCCTACGCCTATCTTTTCCCCATCGACTGGCCTGAGCCTTTCGGTTTGACCATGATTGAAGCCATGGCCTGCGGTACTCCCAGCATCGCTTTTAATTGTGGCTCTGTTCCGGAAGTCATGCAGGATGGTCTCACCGGCTTCATCGTCAATAATATGGACCAAGCCGTCGCTGCAGTAGAAAAAATAGGATCAATCGAGCGCACCGCTTGCCGTAACGTTTTTGAAAAGCGCTTCACATCCGCGCATATGGCCGAACGATACCTCCAGGTCTATCAGTCTATGGCCTCCGATATCCACCTCGCCGCCCCTGCCCAGGATAGCTCCGATACTCCACGTTCACAGGCAATCGCATAATAAAAAATCCCCGATTCGTGGCAGGATAGGTCTGTGGCAGATATTGTCCGCGTCAAAGACCAATATTACGTTAAGGCGACCTCGGCGCTCGCCGATGATCGCACGCGCGTTCTCAAATATGGCGACACCTTCGCCGTCCTAAATCGCTACGGCGACATCGAACCGCTCGGATTCGGCCAGTTCGGCTTGTTCCACTCCGAAACTCGCCACCTCTCGCGCATGACTCTGCAGCTAAATTCGCAGACCCCCATGCTGCTCAGCTCCACCATCCGCGACGACAACGCCTTCCTCGCCGTGGATATGACCAATTTCGACACCACCACCAACGGCCCCGCCAGCCTCAAAGCTGATCAAGGCCTGCCGCGCGAAACAATTCACCTTTTCCGCTCCAAATTTCTCGATAAGGCCACCTGCTACGAACAGATCCGCTTGATCAATTACGGTCTGCAACCGCTGCAAATCTCCTTGAGCTTCCAATTCGAAGCCGACTTCGCCGACATTTTCGAAGTCCGCGGTACCAAGCGCGCAAAAAAAGGTGATCGCCTGTCTGACTCTCTCGACGGAGACACCGCCGTCCTTTCCTACCGCGGCCTCGACCATATCAGCAGAAAAACTCGTATTGAATTCACTCCTAAGCCTCGCGTGCTCACCACTCGCCAGGCCCGTTACGAATTCACTCTCGAGCCGAAACAGGAGCAGTCCGTTTTCGTCACCGTCTCCTGCGAACGAAATTTAATTCCAGTTCCCACCAATCCCTACCACAGCGCGTTCGACACGCTGCACAATCGCTCCACTAACGAACGCCTGCACGAATGCCAGATCACCACTTCCAACAAGCGCATCAATTCCTGGCTTAAGCGCTCGGAAGCCGATTTGCGCATGCTCACCGATGGCAATCCCGAAGGCGAGTATCCCTACGCGGGCGTCCCGTGGTTCGCCACTGTTTTCGGCCGCGATGGACTTATCACCGCACTAGAAACTTTGTGGATCGCACCGCACATCGCCAAAAGCGTTTTGCAATATCTAGCTGACGAGCAGGCTACCGAGGAAATTCCTGATCAGGACGCCGAGCCGGGGAAAATTCTTCACGAAATGCGCCGCGGCGAAATGGCCGCGCTTAAAGAAGTTCCTTTTGGCCGCTATTACGGCAGCGTGGACTCCACCCCGTTATTCATCGTTCTCGCCGCCGGGTATTTTCTGCGCACCGGCGACACCGAATTCCTGTCCTCCATCTGGCCCAACATTCAAGCGGCACTGCGCTGGATCGATATCTACGGTGATCGCGATCACGATGGCTTCGTCGAATACGCGCGCCGCTCCAACACTGGTTTGATCCAACAGGGCTGGAAGGATTCTCACGATTCCGTCTTCCATGCCAATGGCGTCTTAGCCGAACCGCCAATCGCTTTGTCCGAAGTGCAGGCCTACACCTACGCCGCCAAACGTTCCGCCGCCATGCTTGCCGGCGAATTCGGCGACAATGATGCTGCCCTCAAACTGAACCTCGAAGCCGATCGCCTCCAGCAGCGCTTTGAACAAGAATTCTGGTGCGAAGAGATCGGCATGTACGCGCTCGCGCTCGACGGCAAAAAACAGCAGTGCAAAGTCCGCTCCTCCAACGCCGCGCAAACGCTTTTCTGCAAAATCGCTGCGCCTGAGCGTGCCGCAATCATGTGCAACCAGCTCATGTCCAACCAACTTTTCTCCGGTTGGGGCGTGCGTACCATCGGCTCCGGCGAACTCCGCTACAACCCCATGTCCTACCACAACGGTTCCATATGGCCGCACGATAACGCCTTAATCGGCTGGGGGCTCTCCCTCTACGGCTTTCAGGATGCGGTCGGCTCCATCCTCAACGGTCTTTACGAAGCCAGCCTGTATGTCGATCTGCATCGCCTACCGGAACTTTTCTGCGGCTTCCACAAACGCACTGAATCCATCGGCCCCACTCTCTACCCCGTCGCCTGCGCACCCCAGGCATGGGCCGCCGCCGCCCCATATCTCTTGCTTCAATCCATGCTGGGCCTGCAGATCAAAGCCGCCGAACGCCAAGTCTGCTTCACCAATCCCATCTTGCCCGCCAACATCGAAGAAGTACGCATCGACAATTTAGGTATCCCCGGCGCCGACTGCGACGTAATCATCCACCGCTACTCCGCGGGCGTCTCCGTTGACATCCTCCGCAAAAAAGGCGACATAGAAGTCCTCAAATCCCTCTAGCGCGCGCGGATTGCCAATCTTCTCCCCGATCCACGGGCCCTGTATCATCGAATTCTCGATTCAAATTGAAAGCTAGGTCTCGCAATGAGCACCGAACTTAATCGCAGCTTCTATCGTGAAACAGTACAGCAGTCCGGCGTCGGCGACGGGAAGGTCATTCGACAACAGAACAGCATCGGTGTTTACGCTCATGTTCGCGTCCACATTCGGCCCCTAAATCGTGGGGAGGGTACAATTTTTGCTTGGAACGCTGGATTGAATATTCCCGCCAAATTTGTACATGCGGTATCACAAGGGATTCAGGACGCAATGGCTCGGGAGACTTCAAGTGGCTTCGAACTGACTGACGTTCTCGTATCCGTCGAGGATGGGAGCTACCATGAAGAAGACTCAACGGCCAACGCGTTTAGAGAGGCAGCAGAAAAAGCCGCCAGGGAGGCGATACTGCAGGCTGGTCCGATAGTCTTGGAGGCACTATCTTCGGTCACGATTACAGTGCCGGAGGATTTTGTGGCTGTCGCAGAGGCCACAGTAGACTCACACGAGGGGCGAGTAAGAGCTACGCCAGTTTTCCAAGCTCGAATCGCGAACACTGGAGGCAATCCTGTCTTCATCCAACCTAAACAATCTCATTGCGGAGTTGTTGCGAATTAGCGGTGGGCGGGCCAGGATTTCAAGTTGCGATGCTGGTTTTGGGCCCAGGCTTGAACCCCCTGATGATGAGAAACGGTGGGTCCTTCGCACGTAGTGTTGAAGATGAAAAAAAGGGGAGGCGGGCCAGGTCTTCCCGCCTCCTCGCATTCCCCTCTCGGGGAGAACCAGCTAGTCTGACGGAGGGTGACTAGCCAGTCGTGTGTTGGCCTGGCTATGAAACCCCGCCCGCCACCAAAAAGTTTCACACTCCGGCAAAAAAAAGTTAAGTAGAATCGTTCCGGTAGCTTATGGCTAGCTATCCACATCCAATCACCTAATGCCCCGCACCTCCAACCTTAGCCCTGAAAATCTGTTGCGTTTTCTACAGGTTAAAACCGAGCCCGCCTCCGCCAACGACATCGCCCGCGGCCTGCACCTCGGAAAATCCGAGCGCCGCCCCCTCTTCAAAATCCTTACCAAACTCAAAAAACGCAATGCCATCGAAGAACTGCCGGGGGGCCGCTATCGCCTTGCAAAACGAAACGCCGCAAAAGAATCCGCCTCCGCATCCCCACAATCAAAACGCCGAGCCGACCATACCCAAGCCAACAACACGCAGACCAAGCCCGCCGCAACCGTCCTCGCTCGCGATGAAATAAAAGGCCGCCTCGTCCTCCACCACGACGGTTACGGCTTTGTCGTTCCCTCCACTCCGGTCCCGCAACTCGATGGCGACCTCTTCATTCCGCCCAGCGCCATAAACGGCGCCATGCATGGCGATCAAGTCATCGCCAAAATGAAGCCCGCCTACGGCGTCACTGGAGCGCGCCGCGCCGAAGGCACCATCGTCCGCATCCTCGGCCGCGCCCACGCCACCGTAGTGGGCCTTTTCCGCTACGGCTCGAGCGGCAACGTCGTTCTCCCCTATGACATTCGCATCCAGAACGAAATAGAAATCCCGCCCGGCGATGAACTAACTCCGGCCTTGCGTGAAAAATTAGGTTTACCGTCCGCCGATCACCAATCAACTCGCGCCAAGCGCCTCCCCGTTCTACCCGAACTCGATGGAGCAGTAGTCAACGTCGAGCTAACCCGCTACGCGCGTGCCGGCGCCCCACCCACCGGACGTGTCGTCGAAATCCTCGGCCGTCCCGGCGACCTCGGCGTCGACATAGAAATCATCATTCGCAAGCATCACCTCCCGCACACATTTTCGGCCGACGTCCTGCAGGAAGCTGCCCGCCGCGCAGTTCCCGTCAGCGAAGTGGAACGCGAAGGCCGCCAGGATTTTCGCGAACTCCCTATCGTCACCATCGACGGCGAAACGGCTCGCGACTTCGACGACGCCGTTTACGTCGAACGTAAGCCCGACGGCGGCTGGCATCTCCAGGTGCACATCGCCGACGTTTCCCACTACGTCAGAACCGAAAGCCCGCTCGATCACGAAGCCCGCCTCCGCGGCACCTCCGTTTATTTTCCCGATCGCGCCGTCCCCATGCTCCCCGAATCTCTTTCCAACGGCATGTGCTCCCTGAAGCCTCACGAAGACCGTCTGGTCATGAGCGCTTTAATGGAATTCGACTCCGCCGGCAACATGCGCACCGCCCGCCTGACTCCCGGAATCATTCGCTCCTTCGAGCGCATGACCTACACCAACGTCAACAAAGTCATCGAGAAAGATCCCGAGATGACCGCGCGTTACGCCAACTTCGTAAAACATTTCGCCAACATGAAAGAATTGGCGCTCCTTTTGAATAAACGCCGCAACGAACACGGCTCCATCGACTTCGATCTCCCCGAACAAGTCATCGAATTCGACGATCAGCAGCGCATGGTCAGCATCGGCCGCAGCGTGCGCAATATCGCCCATCGCCTCATCGAAGAATTCATGCTCGCCGCCAATCGCGCCGTCGATAGTTATCTTCAGCAGCGCGGCATCAACTCCCTTCACCGTGTCCACGAAAAACCCGACGCTCGCAAAGTCCTCGAGTTCGAAGAGCTGGCCCGCGCTTTCGGCTACTCCCTCGGCGTAGAAAATTTGCAGCAGCGCGAAATCGCCGTGCGTCACGGACACACTCCCGCCCCCGCACGCGCCGGCCGCCCCGATTCCTACGGCCACGGTCGCGAACGCCCCATGAAAGTTGCGCTTCCCGGCGGCGTCGACCTCAACATCACGCCGCAGCATTACCAGCGCCTCATTCGCAAAGTAACCGGCAAACCCGAAGAGCGCATCATTTCCTACTTAATGCTTCGTTCCCTCAAGCAAGCCCGTTACGCCGCCGAACCTCTCGGCCACTTCGCCCTCGGCTTCGACGAGTATACCCATTTCACGTCGCCAATTCGGCGTTATCCGGATTTAATCGTGCATCGCATTTTGAAGTGGGGGCTCGAACATCCCGAAAGCAAGCCGCAATCCTCAGATTCACCAGGCCCTCCGCAGTGGAGCAAATCCGCTGCTGCCGCGCTCACCGCACAAAATGAGGAAGCGAAACTTTACTCCCAGCATCAACTCGAGGAAATCGCCGCGGAATCCTCCGAAGCTGAACGCCGCGCCAACGGTGCCGAGCGCGAATTGATGGATTGGAAAACCGCGCAATTCATGGAGCAACATCTCGGCGAAGAATACGACGCCTTGATCATTTCCGTACAAAAGTACGGCTGCTTCGTGGAGCTTTTCGAAGTTTTTGTGGAAGGTTTGCTGCCCATCAACGCCCTGGAAGAAGCCGCAGGCACCCGCGTCGTTTTTCGCGAAGCCGATCACGCCATCGTCTCGGCACCCGGACGAGGATCCGACAGCGCCCGCGGCGGCCGCCGCCGAAATGCCCCAGGCCGTGGCCGCGGAGCAAAACCAAAACAACTCACCTGGAGTCTCGGCGACAAAGTCCGCGTGCGCGCCGAACGCATCGACCCCATGCGCAAACGCGTCGAATTCGCCCTGGTAACTCCCTCTTGAAAGTTTTAATCGCGAATCTCCTAAGCCTTAAAAAACATTTGTAGCGCTATAACCGCTCCAACTTGTCATTTCGACCGAAGCAGACCGACGCTTTTTCTTTCACCTTCGCTCCTGCGCAGGTGTCGGTCTGCGTAGTGGAGAAATCTCTCTTCGTTCTCTAGTCAAAGTTACGCCATTGGAATCGATGTGTGCCGTGCTACTGCTGGCGCAGAGCGGTTGCTGGGTCGATGCGGCTGGCGCGGCGGGCGGGGATGAAACTGGCGAAGAGCGCGGCGATGACCAAGACGGAGATAGTGATGGCGAAAGTGGATGCGTCGGCGGGGCGCATTCCTTCTACCAGGCGATTCAAGATTTGACCCGCGGCGAGGGCCGCGAGAATGCCGACGGCAACGCCGACGAAGATCATTGCGAGGCTTTCTCCGAGCACCATGCGGATTACGTCGAGTGGTTTCGCTCCGAGTGTCATGCGCACGCCGATTTCGGGCACGCGCTGGCTGGTCAAGTACGCGAACACGCCATAGATACCGATGCACGCGAGTAGCAAAGCTAATCCGGCGAATACGCCGAACAAGAGTAAGAGGAAACGTTGCCGGGCAAGCGACGCGCTGACGAGTTCTTCCATGGTGTGAACTTCATACAGCGCTTGATCGTTGGCCGCGCCGCGCAATTCGCGGCGCAATGGGTCGACGACATTCAAGGGCGGGGCGCTTGTGCGTGCGGCAATCGACATGACTGACGAAAACAGATGCAACAACGGCGCGGGCACTTGAGCGAAGGGATAATACATTTGATCGCGCACACGCGATTGATCATCACTAGC
>DATBBY010000139.1:0-6357 GCA_036270765.1 Candidatus Acidiferrum sp. | reverse complement strand
GACGATCAGCAACTCGATAAGAGAGAAACCCTTTTGCTTCTTCATGACTGTTGTATCTCCTTGGCAAACACTGAGAGTATTTTGAGGCGAAAGCACACACTCTTTAGAAGCAAGTCGGCTGCCAACATGGTCTAGTAGTACCAGGACAAACTGTGGTCCATAATCCCTTATGCATGAATGATATAACTGCTGTCGCACGTCCACATAATCACATCTTCGAGCTTGAGCAGTGACAAAGTTCGGTATTGTGACCTTTTGTGGCTGCTGCCGAAGACGAAAATCGTCCGCTACATCCTCGACCGTCATTCCGCCATTCTAGGCAGTAATAGAAGGTCCAAAAAAAAACGGGGAGGAATTTTCCTTCCTCCCCGCAAGTACTGATGTCCACCAAAATTACTGGAGGATGGTCGGGATAGCCGCGCAAGCGCCGACGGCGGTAGTGATAGCCGCGCCGGTCGTGTTGTAGCGGATCACACCAGACTGGTCGGAACAAAACGCACGCGTACCCGTGGAAACGGAGAATGGAGTGGCATTCGTTTCGAAGCCGTTAAAGGGAGACGCGTTCGTACCTGCACCCGTGTTGGGAACGGTGGCAACGGTATAGCCCGACTTGGTGCCGAGGGTCAAAACCGGATCGATCAAGCAGGCATTAGCTGCAGCTGCTACGCAACCTGCTCCGCCGCCCAAAGCGGCCAAGTTGGCATAACCCGTACCATACGTCGAGGAGTAGGTTACCTGGGCGGTGGTTAGAGTGCGAACTGAGCCGACTGCCGACGCTTCGTTTGCAGCTATACGTGAGCGCAGCAAGTTCGGGATTGCGATGGCGGCGATGATCAAAATGATCGCCACGACGATCAGCAATTCGATAAGAGAGAAACCCTTTTGCTTCTTCATGACTGTTGTATCTCCTTGAGACTGTTGAGAGTATTTGTAGTGCCAGAGCACACCTACACTAAGGCATCGCAAGGGCCAATTCGCAGAGGTAGAGCGGGGGTTGGCTGTAATGTACAAATTTCTTATTATCAATAACTTACGTAATAGCACGAGGAGATGACGTTTGGCAGCGGGTCCGGAATAGTCGATTCTGACCTTTTTTGTCGCCGTGAGTTGACCAAAACGGTCGTCAAAAACTGTCGCTTTCCAGTCCCTGCGGTGGACTCGAGTCGGTGGGTCATGTGGGTCGATTTTCAGAGGCACTGGCAAATCCCTAAAGATTGTGTTTTTTTGCATAGTGGCGGAACGACCGGTAGCTAATATTTAGAAGCCCCGCAGCCTCTGTTCGGATGCCCTGAGCGGCGTCCAAAGCCGCCACCAAATACCTACGCTCCGCTCCTGCAACCTCTTTTTCGAAATCGACCCCGCCCTCAGGGAAGGTGACGAGGGGGATGCCGTCAGTTTGGCTCGAAATGGCCGAAGAGTATCCGGCGATGCGGTCTGGGAGTACGCGCAGAGTAATCTCGGAGGTGGTCTCCAGAGCAACAGCGCGCTCCATGGTATTTTCCAGCTCGCGAACATTCCCAGGCCAGTCGTAGGCCTCCAGTTTTCGCACCGCTTCCGCGGAAATACCCTCGATCGGTTTTTCCATGATTTTGCGGAATTTTTCAAGGAAATGCCGCGCCAACAATGGAATGTCTTCCTTGCGTTCGCGCAGGGAAGGCAGTTGGACGGGGATGACGCTGAGACGGTAATAAAGGTCTTCGCGAAATCGGCCCTCGGCAATCTCCTTTTCGAAATTCTTATTGGTGGCCGCAATGATGCGGACGTCCACGTCGCTTTCTTCGGTGCTGCCGATGGGCCGCACCTTGCCTTCCTGTAACACACGGTAAAGCCGCACTTGCATGGTTAGACTCATATTGCCGATTTCGTCCATGAATAGTGTTCCGCCATTTGCGGCTTGAAACAGGCCATGGCGATTGTCATTGGCCCCAGTAAAGGAGCCCTTCAGGTACCCAAATAGCTCTGATTCCAGAAGGGTCTCCGGAAAAGCGCCACAATTAATGGTGATGAAGGGGGCCTGGGCACGCGCGCTATTTTCGTGGATCGCGCGCGCCACCAATTCCTTGCCGGTGCCGCTTTCTCCGGTGATCAGTACGCGGCTAGTCTGGGGTGCGACGGTTTGAATTAAATCAAAAATCGCGCGCATTTTCGGGCTTTGCCCGATGATATTGTCCAGACCGGTCAGTCTACGCAATTCGCGACGCAAGTAGCCGGCCTCTTTTTTCCAGCGCAGATTTTCCGACACTTCGCGAACGGCGCGGCGAAGCTGATCGACTAACTCATGGTCTTTGATGACATAGCGGTCGGCGCCAGAATTGATCGCCGCGATGGCGGTTTCCACCGTAGGCACGCCGGTGATCAGAAGGAAAAAGCAGTCCGGGGCAATTTCTTTGGTGAATTTCAGAAGATCAACGCCGCCCTCACCGGGCATGCGGATGTCGGAGACAATGATGTCAAAAATCTGGGATTCCAGTTTTCGCTTGGCAGCTTCTACATTGTTGGCGATTTCAACGCGATAGCCTTCCTTGCGGAACGTGATTTCCAGGAGTTCGCAGATGGATTTTTCATCATCCACCACCAGGATATGCGGCATTTCCCGGGCAGTTTCCTTCGCCGCTGTTTTAGCGCCTTGCATAAGACCTCACAAGAATTCCACACGCGATTTGTTCAAGCGACGTATTCACACAACTCGCGGCAACTCCACGATAAATTCTGCGCCGCGATTTTTTTCCGATATGACGCTGATTTTGCCACTGTGGGCCTGCACAATCTGGTAAACGATGGAAAGCCCCAATCCTGTGCCGCCTTCAAACTCGGATTGCAAGGGTTCGAAAATCTTGGCGCGCTGTTTAGCGTCCAGCCCAACCCCGGTGTCGGAGAATGCGATGCGGAGCCAGAAGGGCTTTTCTTCAATCCGGACTGTTAAGGTGCCACCGCCGGGCATGGCGCGCAAAGCGTTGTCGCAAAGATTCCAGAAAACCTGCTTGATCTTGCCGGCATCGACGCGGGCGCGTAGCTCCTGGCCATTAAAGGACCGGACGACACGAAAATTTGGACCAATCTCGGGCTTCTTTTCAATCAACGTGAGAGTTTCATCCAACAGCCAGCGTACATCGGCATCCTGAAACTCGTAGGTTTTCTCGCGCGAGTATTTCAAGAAATCGGTAATGATGGCATTCAGGCGCTGCGATTCCCTGCTGACAATATTGACCAGATGTTTTTCGTCTTCTTCCAACGGCACCAGTCGAGCCAATTCTTTTACCGCTCCGGCCATAGCCGTGAGCGGTTGACGGATTTCATGGGCGATGGCCGCAGAAAGCCGGCCCAGCGCGGCCATGCGTTCCTTAGTCGCGATTTCCTGCTCCAAACGGCGCAGCTCGGTCAGATCCTGGAAATTGAAAACGTAACCGCTCCGACTGTTATCGCGCGAGCGCAGCGGAGAGACGCTTATGCCTATATAACGCTGCTGGCCATCGGGAGTGCGAAAGTCGATCTCTTTCCGGCGGGGAACGTTTTCCTGGCCATGTTCGCCGGGCAACCAGAAGTCAGGGTTGAGTTCCTGCAACAATCGACCACGAAGTCCCGCGAAGCGATGACCGAGAATTTCTTCGCCGGTGCGGTTGAGGAGCAGGACGCGGCCTTCAAGATCGGTGGTTACCAGACCGCCGCGCATGGAATGAACGATGTCTTCGGTGAAGTCCTGCAGGTCGCGCAACTCTTCGCGCTTTTGATCCAGTTCGGCGCCTTTGCGACGAAGAGATTGCGCCAAAAAGCTGGCCAGGTAGGCCACCGCCAGAAATCCAAAAAGAGTGCTCAAAAACCAGGTACGCAGGCTTTCGCCCGTAGCGATTACCACGTAGGTGCGCGTAATCTTCTCATTAAATGCGAGTGCCGCCATCCCGCCCAGTATGATCAAGCAGGAAACCGCGGTGGCAAATGCCATGCCGCGCGAAAACAAAATACTGGCGACAATAATCACCAGGAGGTACAGCGAAATGAAGTAGCTATCTTGCAGTCCAGTAACGTAGACCAGCAGGGAAATCATGACTACGTCGCAGGAAACCTGCAGTCCGCCGTGCCATGGCGCCTGTGGAAGCCATCGCAACAGGATGAGATGGAGAATGCCCAGCGTTATCCAAAAGATGATCAGCGGAAGGAAAAACCGGTTCCCCGGGGAAGCAGGCACGTATTTTGGCCACACCACGCCCACGGCCAAAATCAGCGTGATCATTAACAGGCGAACACGCGTCAGCCACTCGAGCCACTCTTTGGTGCCGACACTTTGCTGCATCCCAGGCCCCGCCGATACTTGCCCCAATTTCCAATATAAAAGAAAAAAAAGCCGGGCTGCAAATTGCACGCGACCCGGCCAGTAATCCGTAGACCCGTCCTACCCCGGGCTAATTGTGCTTGGAGAGTTCTCCAATGAGGCTGAATAGCGGCAAATACATGGAGATGACCACGCCGCCGACCACCACACCCAGGAAAACGATCATTATCGGTTCCATGGCCGTCAAAAGATCTTTGACCGCCGAGTCCACTTCTTCTTCATAGAAGTCGGCGATTTTCTGGAGCATCGCGTCCATCGCGCCAGTTTGTTCGCCGACGGCGATCATTTGCGTCACCATGCCGGGAAACACGTTGGAGTCTTTCAACGGTTCGGTCAGAGATTTGCCTTCTTCCAGGGCTTTGCGGACCGTTTGCAACGCGCGTTCCACCACCGCATTTCCGGAGGTCTTAGCTGTGATGTCCAAACCTTCGAGAATGGGTACACCGCTGGATATCAGGGTTCCAAGCGTGCGGGTGAAGCGGGCCACGGCTATCTTCCTCATCAATATGCCGAGGACCGGGAGTTTGAGAATAATCGAATCCAGAGCATATTTCCCGCCCGGCGTGCCATACCAGGCCTTCAATGCGAAAATACCGCCGATGATACCCGCGACGATCAGCAGGCCAAAATAGCTGCCCACAAAGTTGCTCATGGCGATAACGATTTTTGTGGGAAGCGGCAGCGTAACGCCGAGGCCCGCAAACAACGTGGCGAAAATCGGAACAACTTTCCAGAGCAGCAGGAAGATCACCAGGCCGGCAATAGTTAGAACTCCGATGGGATAAATCAATGCTGATTTTACGGCGCGCTGCAGCTTGACGTTCTTTTCAATGTAAGTGGAGAGGCGTTGCAGAATAATGTCGAGAATACCGCCTGTTTCTCCGGCTTCCACCATGTTGACGTACAGAGCGTCAAAGGCTTTTGGCGAGCTGCGCATGGCGGTGGAAAGGGTTGCGCCACCTTCGACCATCGACCGCGTGTTGATCAGCACTTTCTGGAAGAATTTATTTTCCTGTTGGCTGCCGAGGATTTCCAGGCACTGCACCAGCGGCAAACCGGCGTCGATCATCACCGAAAATTGGCGGGTGAAAATCGCCAGTTCTTTGGCTTTCACGCCGCCGCCAAAGGTGGGCATGTTGAACTCTTTGCCCTTCTCCGACATCTTGGTGGGGGTGATCTGCTGGCGTCGTAACAAATTTTGAAGATCCGCCTTACTATTAGCGGTCATCACTCCGCTCACACTGGAGCCGGAGCGATTTGTTCCTTGATATTTAAAGTCCGGCATGTGATGCCCTCCTCAGTAACTTGATACCGTCAAAATTGTTCGTATTCATGGTGCAATCTCCGTTCAGCGCTTACTCGTGACCGGCGCCTTCACTTGCGCCTTCATGCTGCCGCCACCCGCAGTTGGGGTAGAAACCACGCCACGGTTAATCATGTCCTGTAGTTCGTCCGCATTTGACGAACGAGATAGAGCGATTTCGAGCGTGATGGCTTTGGACAGGTAGGCATTACAGAGACCCTGATTAAATGTTTGCATGCCCGTTTGCCCGGTTCCGGTCTGCATTGCTGAATAAATCTGGTGAATTTTGTCCTCACGAATCAGGTTGCGGATCGCCGCAGTGGGCACCAAGACTTCCATAATCATCGCTCGACCGCGGCCGTCGGAACGCGGCAGCAGCGCCTGGCACAAAATACCTTCCAGCACCATGGAGAGCTGGGCCCTGATTTGGGGCTGCTGATGCGAAGGAAACACGTCGATGATGCGGTTAATGGTGGAAGCCGCGGAGTTGGTATGCAAAGTGGCGAAGGTCAAGTGGCCGGTTTCCGCGATGCGCAGAGCAGATTCAATAGTTTCCAGATCGCGCATTTCGCCGATGAGAACCACGTCGGGGTCTTCGCGCAATGCGGCTCTTAACGAGTTTGCGAAGGAGTGAGTGTCAGCGTGTACTTCTCGCTGGTTCACCAAACATTTCTTATGGTTGTGCAAAAATTCGATGGGATCTTCGATGGTGATCATGTGCTCTTCT
>DATBBY010000138.1:0-9893 GCA_036270765.1 Candidatus Acidiferrum sp. | reverse complement strand
ATACCCGCGCGCGGCAGCCTCGCGAATGCCCCGCTCCACCGAAGGTATCCAGTTCTTCGGAATCGAGCCCCCAAAAATATCGTCCACGAAGTCGATGCCTTTGCTGCGTTCGATCGGTTCGAACTTCACGCGGCAAACGCCAAACTGCCCGTGCCCGCCAGACTGTTTTTTGTGTTTGCCTTCCGCATCCGCTTTGCCGCGAATTGTCTCCCGGTACGCCACCTTGGGCGGCTTTAGCGTCATGTTCACGTTGTAGCGCTTTTGCAGCTTGGCCACGACCACTTCCACATGTTGCTGCCCATTTCCCGCAAGCAGAAACTCCTTGGTCTGCGGGTCGCGCGAAAAGCGCAGCGCCGGATCTTCTTCCATCATCTTATGTATGGCCACGCCAATTTTGTCTTCATCGGCGCGCGTTTTTGGCTCCACCGCAAACGTGATCGAAGGCTCCGGCAATTGCACCGGCTGGTAGTAAATCAACCCGCCATTTTTTTCGCCGAGCGTGTCGCCCGTAATGGTCTCCTTCAGCTTGGCAATTGCGCCGATGTCGCCTGCGTGAAATTCCTGCACTTCGGTGAACTGCTTGCCCTGCACCAGCATGGTGTGCTGAAAGCGTTCCGGGGTATTGCGGTTGAAATTTTGCAGCGTCGCATCATTTTTCAATATGCCGGTTTTCACCTTGAAATAATTGATGCGCCCCGCAAACGGATCCGCCAGCGTCTTGAACACGAACACCGACAGCGGCTGCCCGTCATCGTATTTCCGATCGATCCGCTCTCCCTTGCCGCCCGGCTCCTTGAATCCCACCTGCGCGTGCTCATCCGGATGCGGGAAGACGTCCGCCAGAAACGTCAGCAGGCTCGCGTTTCCCACATTGCGCGAAGACGAAATCATCAGCACCGGAATAATCTTTTCTGCCACGATCGCTTTGCGCACCGCGGGAATCAGGTCTTGCACCGGAATCGTCCCTTCGCGGAAAAATTCCTCCATCATCTCGTCGTCGCCCTCGGCGATCATCTCCACCAGCCGCTCGTGCGCTTCCTGCGCTTCATCTATCAGCGCGTCCGGAATGTGCTCGATGGTGGCTTTGCCGTCGCCGTCCGGCGTGTACATATGCGCCTTCATCGACACCAAATCAATCACGCCGCGGAAAGCTTTTTCGCTGCCGATGGGCATCTGCAGCGGAATAACCGTGCGGCCAAAAACTTGTTGCAGCGACTCCAGCGAGCGTTCAAAGCTGGCCAGTTCCCGATCCATCCAGGTGAGCACAAACGCACGCGGAATATCGTATTCGGCGCAGTAATCCCAAACTTTTTCCGTGGTCACCTGGGCGCCGACGTGCGCGTCGACCGTAATCAGGGCGGCATCGGCCGCGATGAGCGAGGCTTTTGTTTCGGTGATAAACGTCGAATATCCCGGCAGGTCGATCAGATTGATCTTCACGGTGTTGCCCGAGCACAACGTGCACGGCCACTCCGCATACGCCAGACCCGTTTGAATTGATATTTTCCGTGCTATTTCTTCTTCGTCCCAATCCGTTGGAGCTGTTCCTTCCGCAACTTTGCCAAAGCGCTGCGTCGCTCCGGCGGTAAACAGTAACGACGACACCAGTTGCGTTTTTCCGGTGCCGCCGTGGCCTACAATGCCAACGTTTCGGATGTCCTTGGTTGGATAGATTTTCATCACAAACCTCCGCGTAGGTGTGACCAACTTGGTCACCGGGCGAAGGTCCGCCGTGAAAAAAGCAGGCGCGGGCCGGCGCCTGGCGTGTTGGTTAGTTTTGAAGGAGAGCGAGGCCCTACCTGGGTCCCGTAAAGCGGGGCGAAGGCGAAACGAAATATCTCCCTGGTCCGCTCTTCTTAACGACGCGATGCTAGCACAGGGGTACTGCCGGAGCAATGTGTCGCGTGTCACCGAGCCGGGGTGACAGCGAGGTCCGCCTTCAGTGTAACTTGGCTGCCTTTCAGTACCTCAACCTGCCGCGTCCAGTCCGCCGATCCCTTCACTCGCACCGCGAACCGATGCATCCCAACGGGCAGCGAAAGCATCGCCGGAATATTGCCGACGAATTTCTCGTCCACAAAAATCTCCGCGCCGTTCGGGTCCGTGAGAATAACGGTGCCGGTTGCGATTGTGGCAGATTCCGCTGCCAACACTTGAGGTTCCGGCGCAGCGCCCCGTGCAGAAACTTTTTCCGGCGTGGCGCCTTTGGCCGCAGCAGGAGAATTTGCCGGCGGGTAAAATCGTCGTAGAACATTCAGCAGATCCGTCGCGCTCAGCGCAAATCCAATCCCGGTCACATTTTTCTTGATCAGCTTCTGCGTATTCAATCCGATCACTTCGCCGCGCGAATTCATCAGCGGGCCACCGGAGTTTCCCGGGTTGATTTGCGCATCTGTTTGAATCCAAATGCCCGGTCCAGCCGAAGGAAACCTGCCAACGGCACTCACCACGCCTTTCGTCACACTGAACAGCATCGCATCGCCTGGGCAGCCGATTGCCAGAACCGTTTCGCCCTGTTGCACCGTGTCGGCCTCCGCCAAGGCCACATACGGAAACACCGCCTCCGGCGAGGGTGGCTCCACTTTGGCGAGCGCAATATCGAGTTCGGCGTCGACGTAAACCACCTTGGCGTTCAGTTGCACTCCACTGGGCAACACCGCCAGCATCGTTGTTTCCCCGCGCGCCACGTGCGCGTTCGTCGCGATCACTCCCGTTTCCGTCACAAAAAATCCCGTTCCCGAGTGATCCAGCGCTTTCAGATAAACCACCGCCGGTTTGGCTCGCCGCGTCAATTCTTCCAGCGATAGTTCAGGTGGCAAACTCGCGGGTTGCAACGCCGCACGCGAGGCGACCGCGCCATTAAACGTGGAGGAAATGGTATCGAGCTCTTCGTGGAATTCCCGCGCCTTGAATAGCCAGTATTCACCGTGACTTCGTCCATGCAGATCCACCCAGTGCATCGGACCTTCGGTGAGCGCAATTTCCCGCGTGGCGTACCCCGGCAACGTAAGGCGCGCGATCATCGGATGTTCCAACCGCTGTCCAATCACCGTGCGCGTGCGGTGAAAATAGCCTCCGGGATATTCCTTCTCGAATGGCGTTTTGCCCACCACCACTCCATTGAGTTCCACCGTTGCTCCGGGTGGCGACGTAGAAATTCTCAGTGAGTCCGCGGAAGCGTCACGGGCACACAAACACGCAAGAGCGAGAGGAATTAGCCAACGAAGGTAAGACGGCATGGGAAACCTGTTAGCTAAGTATACTAAACTATATAGTAAATGGAACGGAACTTTGTTCCGGAGGTTCAACTGCCCGCGAAGCACATTTCCGCAACTACACTTCCAGCCCAATCGACCGCATCAGTTTCAGCGCATTGCTGCTTTGCGCCACGCCAGGGGTCAGCCGATAATCGAATCGCAGCTCCCCATTTTCCAGATGGTCCTCAAAATGAAAATTTGCCGCTTTCGGCGCCAAATCGTTCACGATTTGCGTTAGCGCCAGATCATGCGTAGTCACCAGCCCAATTCCACCTTTGGCCACCAGGCTTTTTACGACAGCTTCCGCGCCAATGCGCCGGTCGTGAGAATTTGTTCCGTTCAACAATTCGTCGAATAGAAACATTATCGGTAGAGCGCCTTTTGTCAGCTCCACGATCAGCTTGATACGCGTGATCTCCGCGTAAAAGTGTGAAACTCCGCCCTGCAACGAATCGAGTATGCAGATCGAAGCCGCAACCTGCAGTCGAGACATTCGCAGCCCCCGAGCACGTACCGGCGCGCCGCACTGCGCAAGCACCGCGTTTGTTCCCACCGCGCGAACAAACGTACTTTTTCCCGCCATGTTCGGCCCGCTGATCAGGATCAGCCGCATATCGCTGTCCATTTGTAAATCGTTGCGGATTGCCTGCGATTCGGGGAGTAACGGGTGGGCGAATTGCTCCGCATCGAAAAAAGGTCCCTGCTCGCAAAACTCCGGGAATACATCGCCAGGATGCTCGTAGGTGTAGCCGCCAAGCGCCATGAGCGCTTCCATCTCGCCCACGGAATTCAGCCATCGCGGCACGGCCGAGCCGAATTCCTGCCTCCAACTTTCCACAGAGAACGTCATCCGCGCGGTCCACAGAATAAAAGGGTCGAGTCCCGACACCAACAGGTTGCGTCGCGACTCCAAACTTTCCAACGAACTCTGAATCTTGCCTAGCGCAATTGACGGATTTACGCCGGATTGCTTCAGAGTTCCCTGCAGTGCAGTCAGCCGAACTGCCGAAAATGTTTCTTTCTCCAGCCGCGCCAGCACGCCGGCCAGCAATTCGAAGTCAGGCGAAAATCTCTCGGCAGGAACAATCTGTTGCACGCGCGATTTGAAACGCGCGTTGAAGATGGCGTTCACGATGCTCGAGGCCACCGCCACTTCCCACACTCCCCACACGGCCCACGCGATCATGCTCAAGATCCAACAGATCGCCAGAATAGCCGCGGCAATTTGCAGAGGACGCGGCTTCAACACGGCAGGCGCTTCGGCCCAACTGGTCAACGCCTTCGGATGAACGGTGGAGCGTAGGTCTTCGCCAAAAACGGCCATGTCCTCGCGCAAATCCAGTTTTGTACGAAGTTCTCTCACAGCCCCTTGTCGATTCTTGATTTCTTCCGCAGAGGCCGGATAAAGAAGCCAGTCCGCCAAAATGTGCTGACCGGTCCCCGTTCTAGCTGTGCACAGCAATTGAAACAATGAAGCTTTCCCAAACAAGTCCAGATCGCGCGCATACGGGTGCGACGCGACCAGGAAGCCATCGCCACTTTCGCCCATTCCCATCCAGCGATTCTCCAGCCGGGCCAGACCGTGTTCATAAAATGCAACAACGCGCGAAAATCTTCGAAGCGAACGGAAAACTTTGTTGTGAATTATTTCGAGAACGACAAACGCAATAACCGGTAGAAAAAGCCAGTACATCGAGAGTCCGTGATACTTGATGGCCCACGCCAAAACCAAAACGCCAAAAATCACCACCAGCTTTGCCGTGCCCAGCCGCTTGTGATGATCTACGAAAACTGCCTGCTCGCGCTTCACTCTAACCAAGCGCTGCATATATTCCGCGTGGGGATCCGATGTACCCGCCGTTGGTTCCATCGCCGAATTCTATACTTGTTGTCTCCGGCGTCCCAACTTGTGCGGGTGCATCCGCAACATCGCGCCGAATCCACGTTGTGAAAGACTCAAGAATTCTTTTGTTCGGGAGAATAGCCGCTACAAGTGAGCACCGGCAGACGCGGGTATTTCGGAAATCGCGCATCCGTTTGCGACAACTGGCACAGAAGAAACCACGAACCCTTCGCGGACTGAATCACCCGCGCATGTTCGCAATTCGCACAAAGTCCGAAAGCGGAAACTTCTTCGCGATGGAACGTTTCGGTCGTCATGGCCGATTGCAAGTTGCAAAAAGAGCTGAGCGAATTACGGTTTTGGGGAGTCTGCAGGTGCCGCCGCCGGTTCTGGCGCAGTAGGCTTACCGAATCGCGCGTCGCTCATCGGAACGTTGACCTCGATTTTTTCGGCAGCGATCTTTTGAATCTGGTCGCTGCCGGGCGCATCCGATTCGATCAGGAACGGGTATTTCAGTCCATCGACCTCGCGAAAATCGCGAAAGAACGACTCCCAGGGCACGTCTTTGTCGCCAACCTTACGGGTTCCTTCCCACTTAAGAATCAAATTTGTTGACGCGTCAAACAAAAAGAAACTCGTATCACCGTTTTTGTTGGTCAATTTCACTTTATATGCAGGCTTTTCTTCGACGTCCTCCTTGCCCGCATATTCGATCTTGTTGCCTTTGGCTTTGTAGTCGACAAATGGCCCCTCGAAGTCCGCTTCATCTACAATTCCATGCATATCCGCATTTGTCATCGCCGCCACCGAGGGATTTGGTCCAAACGGGTTGTACACCCAGCCCGCAGATTTTCCATCGTAGGAGCGAATTAAAGTCTTGCCCGCCACCGTAATTTCCATATGCATTTTCAGCGGCCGTTTGCGCTCCACCATAAACGGCCCTTCCGCGCCAGGGCCGAACGAGATGGTTCCGGTGACGCGCTCGGATTGCACCGCGTGAATCTTTGCCAGCCCGCCGCGCGCTGCGATGTATTTGTTGATGATCTCGTCGGCCGTCTGCGCAGAGGCGGCCATCGGAAGGAGCGCTAGCGTAGGCAGAAGCAGCACAAGGCGCGCGGCCAGCATCCACCAATTCAGTCCAGTAGCCATTACAGAATGGTAGAGGCAGACAGAAAAGCGGTCAACTTTTCAGGCAGACTCGTTTTAAGGCGGACTCGCCACGAGGAACGCTAGCCTCCCAGCGTCACAGCCATCTCGTATTGCGTCGTCTTCGGCACGCCGCGAGGAATGATCGCCAACCTGTTGAACCGCGGCGTGTCCAGAACCACGTGAGTCACTTTACCCAGCGTGATGGAATCCACCACGTAGCGAGCCGTCAGTGCGTTAGGAATGGGACTTCCTTCGGCCGCGATAGCAAAGGGCAGAAGCCCGTACTTGTTCTTAAGGCTCACAAATAGTCCCACCAGATCGACGAGATTTTCGCGATCCAGCCCGCAAAACTTCAAATGCTCCAGAATTTGTTGATCGTAAGAGAACTCACGGACTGGGGTGGCCATAAGATTCAATCCTTTCCAATCCACGGCCATGGGCTCCGCCGTTAGCCGGTCGGGGGACAGGATGCCAAAACTACGCTTGGGGAATGTTGCTGTCAAGTTATGCAACGTGAAACGCAAAGCTGAAATATTTTTCTGCGATCAATCGCGTTTCTGCAAAGTTGCCTGCGATGTCTTCCAGTAGGCCGCGATGAAGAGCGCGCCCAGCGTGAGGTCCGTGCCGACAAATACCAGATCACTGGACCTGGTGCGATTCTCCAGCACCAAAAATACGATCGCCGTCGCGTACGTGAGTTTTTCAACGACAGAAGGAATCATCAGCGGCCGGTAGCGGATTGGATCTGTCGCGATAAAACAGAATGCCAGTTGCCACGCGAGCGCCAGACTCACGAAACCGTAGAAAAATCCTGGATGCGTAATCGGTGGAGGGTCCTTGCGTCCGATAAGATCAAACATAAAATAAAGCGGCGTAATTACAAGTAGTCCCCAAATTCCTGCGATCCAGAAAACAACTTTCGCGAATTTCATTGGCTGTGTCTCCGATGCACTCTCGCAGCAGAATATTGTAGACCTTAGAGCATTCCGCGTAGGATATTCTCGCCGCTCTCCGGCAATATTTAAATCGGTCGCGCCAAATGTGCGAAAGAATGACTCGCATGTGGAAAAAAGTAGTTAGAAAAACAGTGTAGGAAAATCCTCCGCAAAATTTGGGCCACGCTAAGTTGCTGAAAGCTCAAACCAACTCTATTAGTCCAAATTAGGTCCCTGCACTGGACTCGAGCGTGCAACCGCTTCTCCTGCCTGGCCGACACTTGAGGAGGTTGTAATGATCCGCAAAATCCTAGTCTCGACTTCTCTTGCTGGCATGTTCCTGCTGGGCGCCTCGGGAGCCTACAGCATCCCGCTGCAAGAGGCAGGGGGCCAGCAAACCAAGCAGGCCACCAAGTCTGTGTCGGGCAAAGTAACGTCCATCGGTGACGCCGGTAAATCGTTCTCGATGGAAGTTAACGATGGAACCGCAAAAAAGACCATGCAATTCTCAGTAGACAAGAACACCCAGGTGCAAGGGCAGGTTAAGGCTGGAACTATGGTAGTGGTTGAGTATCAGCCGACCGATGGTGGGCAGTTTCTCGCCGTCAGCGTAACCGCACAGGGCTAAACGCAGCGGACGCGATCGAGTTTGTTCGCGGACAATACCGGGCGGGTCTTCTACTCCACCGCGAGAGAAGATCCGCCCTATTTTTTCGTGCGGCTTCCTTCTTGAGTTACCTCTACCCTGAGTTATGTGATTCCCTCGCAGGGCTATCCAATTCAATTTTAAATTTCCTGGGATTGACTTTCTGCGCCGGGTCGTTCTGAATATGCGGACGGCCGATTTTTGTGATTCGCCAGCAAAGGATTCCATCTCCCAACCATGAGTATTCTCGACCTGATTGTTGGCAAGCCGCTCAAAACTTCAGAAGAACGCGCTGAACAAATTGGACCCGCCGAAGGTATCCCTATCTTCGGGCTCGATGCGTTGAGTTCCGCGGCGTACGGGCCCGAAGCCGCATTGGTGTTGCTGATTCCTCTCGGTTTCGCTGGCTTGAATTACATCATCCCGATAAGTGGCGCGGTGATTCTGCTGATGGTCATCGTTTTTTTCTCCTACCGCCAGACCATTGCCGCTTACCCGATGGGTGGCGGTTCGTATACGGTTGCGCGATTCAACCTCGGAGCGTTCTGGGGACTACTTGCCGCCGCAGCATTATTGGCGGATTACATCCTGACCGCCGCCGTGGGAATTTCCGCCGGTGTTGGCGCGCTGGTTTCCGCTGTGCCCAGTTTGCTGCCGCACACGCTGGCGATCTGTTTGGGCATTCTGGTGCTGATTACCATCATCAATTTGCGCGGTGTGAAAGATGCTGGAATCGCGTTCATGCTGCCGACATATTTGTTCGTGGGCACTTTGCTGATCGCGATCATTGGCGGCGTTGTGCGTTCCATGCTGAGCGGCGGCCATCCGATTCCCGTTGCGCCTTTGCCGCGACCCGAGCCGCAGATCGCCATGGTCAGCTACTGGCTGCTGCTGCGCGTATTCGCCAGCGGTTGCACCGCGATGACCGGAGTGGAAGCAGTCAGCAACGGAGTGCGCGCGTTCCGCGAGCCTGGCGTTAAGAATGCGCAGGTCACCCTGACGGTTGTTATTGGAATGCTGGCGGTTTTGTTGGCGGGAATTTCTTACGTCGTGAAGGTCTACGGAATTATGGCGACCGATCCCGGAAAGCCGGGGTATCAAAGCATTCTCTCGATGATGATCGGTGCGGTGTTTGGGCGCGGCATGTTTTATTACGTTTCCATCGCCGCAATACTTCTGGTGCTGTCGCTTTCCGCGAACACCGCGTTTGCCGATTTTCCCAGGCTTTGTCGCGCGATTTCGCAAAACAATTATCTGCCCCACGGTTTCGCGCAGCGCGGACGCCGTTTGGTTTACACCCAAGGAATTCTGGTGCTGGCTCTTCTCACTGCGCTGCTGCTGGTACTTTTTGGTGGAGTAACCGACCGGCTGATTCCGCTGTATGCCGTGGGAGCGTTTCTCGCGTTCACACTTTCGCAAGCGGGAATGGTGCGGCACTGGTGGAAAGTACGCGGACCGCACTGGGGAAAATACGCAATAGTGAACGGATTGGGCGCATTCGCCACCGGCGTCACAGTGATCGTGGTGCTGATTGCGAAATTTCTGGAAGGCGCATGGATTACACTGCTGTTCGTTCCGCTGACTATTCTGGCATTTCGCGCTGTTCGCCAGCATTACCACAACGTTTCTGTGGCGACACGTTGCACAATTCCGGTGGAACTGTGGTCCAAGGATGTTGAGCCCATCGTCGTCATACCGGTGGATCGCTGGAGCGCGATAACCAAGCAAGGATTGGAGTTTGCGGCGCACTTGTCCGACGAGGTGATGGCCGTGCACGTCGAACCGGGCGAACATTCGGCGCTGTTGAAAGAAGATTGGGAACGATATGTTGCGGGACCTTTCCGCGAATCCGGAGCAAAGGCGCCGACGTTGCAGATTCTCGATTCGCCGTATCGCTTCGTGGTCATTCCTATCGTGAGGTTTGTGTTGGATATCGCCGAGAAAAATCCGAAGCGGCAAATTCTGGTGGTGATTCCCGAATTTGTGGAAGACCGCTGGTACGAATATTTTCTGCATAACCAAAGGGCGCGCCTGCTGGAATGGACGCTGCTGGCGCGCGGCAA
>DATBBY010000137.1:0-2785 GCA_036270765.1 Candidatus Acidiferrum sp. | reverse complement strand
CCCTTGTGAACCATCATTTGCATGTGGCCGTCACGCTGCATATTCGCGAACGGACACTTCGGCGCGTTGATCGGAAGCTGATGAAAATTTGGCGAGCCCAGCCGGCTGAGCTGCGTATCCAGGTACGAAAATAAACGGCCTTGCAGGAGTGGGTCTTCGCTGAAATCAATTCCGGGCACGACGTGGCTTGGGCAGAAAGCCACTTGTTCCGTCTCGGCGAAGAAATTGTCAGGGTTTCTATCCAGCACCATCTTGCCAACGATTTCAACGGGCACGAGTTCTTCAGGTATTAATTTTGTGGCATCAAGAACGTCGAATGGCAACTTGTCGGCGGTTTTATCATCGAGAATCTGCAGTCCGAATTCAAACTCCGGAAAATTCCCGCTGGCAATGGCCTCGAATAAATCGCGGCGATGATAGTCAGGGTCGGCGCCGCTGATCTTGACGGCCTCATCCCACAGCACCGCCGCAGTCCCCAGCACAGGCCGCCAATGAAATTTCACAAATTGGGACAGTCCTTCGGAATTCACCAGACGAAAAGTATTCACCCCAAAGCCTTCCATCATGCGGAACGATCGCGGAATTGCGCGATCCGACATGGCCCACATCACCATATGCAGCGCCTCGGGCATCAGCGAAACGAAATCCCAGAAAGTGTCGTGCGCCGAACCAGCTTGCGGGTAACCGCGGTCCGCTTCCATCTTTACGGAATGAATCAGGTCCGGAAATTTAATGGCGTCCTGAATAAAAAATACCGGAATGTTATTCCCGACCAGATCGAAATTGCCTTCCTGCGTGTAAAACTTCACGGCGAAACCACGCACATCACGTGGAAGATCGACGGAACCGGCGCCGCCGGCGACCGTGGAAAAGCGCACAAAGACCGGCGTCTTTATCTTGGGATCGGAAAGAAAATTTGCGCTGGTCACGTGCTTCATAGATTTATACGGCTGAAAATATCCGTGTGCACCGGAGCCCCGCGCGTGCACGATGCGTTCCGGAATGCGCTCGTGGTCAAAGTGCGTGATTTTTTCGCGCAAAATAAAATCTTCAAGTAGCGTGGGCCCGCGGCGGCCGCCCTTCAATGAATTCTGGTTGTCGGAAATGGGCAAGCCCTGGTTAGTGGTGAGGAGAAGGTCAGTGGCAGCTTGTTGATGCGTTTCGCCACCGTTAGTCTTGGCAGCTTTCGCAGCTTTCACTTCTTTGGCGGGGACAGTTTTTTTGTTTGGCATGGGGGGAAGTATCCCCCCTTCCGCTTTGACCTTCACATCAGGTCCATCCTGTAGACGGCCCCAACTTACTAAAAAATTGGTGAGAAAGTCGTCATCGGGAGTCGGGTGATCAGAACAAGCTTGTGGTAGCAGGGGAATATAGTGATTTGATTCTGCCCGGGTGACGCTTAGCGCGGGGCGGTGGAAGAGAGGCTCAATGAGCCTGAACGGGCGGCGCGTCTGGCCCCGAAGCCTTCTCTTATCAGGCTCACGATGGGGCGGCGGTTTTCGGCGATGGTTTTGACCCAGGCGAAGCGTCCCAGCTGTGGAAAATAAATCCCGCGGAAACAAAGCCGAGAAATGAGGATATTTACGCGGTAACCCAGGGGCTTGTGCGCAACGACCGCCAGGGCTTTTGCGATGGCCTCCGGGCTGTAGGATTTCGACCAGCCGTACTTCACCTCAGCATGCGCTTCGTCAATAGTCATCTTCAGCGGCGTGTGGGCCATGGCAAACGGTATGAACTCCTGCCAATGTTTCGGTCGCGTAAGCCTTCCGGCTGCCTCCAACCTTTTATATAGCGGTGTGGCCGGCAGCGGAGTCAGCAAACCGAAGATAGGCAATCCTGGCGGCCACGTGCGGATTTGCTGCAAGGTACGCTCCGCGACCCCGGTCGTATCGTTGTCCATGCCGAAAATAAAAGAGGTAATCGCGAAGACGTTGCGGTCTGCAAGGCGCTGCAGCACGGCGGCATATTCGCCGGGCTTATTGAAACCCTTGTTGACGTCTTTCAGGTTGGCAGGATCGATGGACTCCATTCCGATAAAGATCCACTTGCCACCCGCGGCGGCAATCAGGTCGACGAGTTCTTCGTCGCGCAACAGGTTGGCGCTGATTTGCGCCACCCAATGCACCTGCGCCTCGGCGGCAATAATGTCGCGTAGCAGAGACTTGGTGCGTTTGATGTTGATGGCAAAATTGTCGTCGATGAAAAACACCGCGATCTGTCCACGCTCTTTTTTGGCCCGCGCCTTCAGCATCAACAGCTCGTTCACCACGCTTTCGTTGGTGCGAAAGCGGATGGAGTCGCCGAAAAATCCTGTCACCGTGCAGAATTCACACCCATAAGGACATCCGCGCCCAGACTCGACCGGGATGATGCGAAATGTACCCCAACCCTCACCAATTTTTTGCAGCATGGATTTGAAAAACTTTGGAACTATATTGAATTGTTTCAGGTCGATGGTGTCCCAGGGGATCGGCGGGTAGGTTTGCAAGGAAGGCTTATGTTCCTGGCCAAAGGCGTCGACTGGGGCGTAGACGTCTTTCAAAGCGCCCCTGGCGGCATCGTTAACAATTCTGGGCCAGGTTTCGTCGGCTTCGCCGAGAGCTACAGCGTCGGCGTGGCGCGGTCCACCGGCTTTGCCGAGGGCCTCGTCGGCCATTTCCGTCACGTGTGGCCCGCCCATAACCACCGGTACGCCGACGGCGCGAATCGCGTCAGCCATGCGGTAGGCCTTGGCGATCATGCGGGTCATGGCCCCGATGCCCACCAGACCGATTTTTTCGGCAAT
>DATBBY010000136.1:0-74594 GCA_036270765.1 Candidatus Acidiferrum sp. | reverse complement strand
GTCCTTTCTCTAGCCGACGACGTCGACACCCCACAACTGACGCAAGAAGAATTGAATGCGCTGATCGATGAAGCACACGCACTCAAGAGAAAGGTAGCCGCGCATTGTCATGGAGCGGAAGCGGCCAAGCGCGCTGTTCGCGCCGGCGTGGATTCCATCGAGCACGGCTCCTTCCTCGATGACGAAGCGCTCGACATGATGAAGCAGCACGGCACCTACTACGTCCCCACATTAATGGCCTTGCAAGGATTGTCGGAACAGATGCAGGCCGGCATGTATATTCCTCCCGCCGTTCGCTTGAAAGCCGAACAGGCCATGACCTCTTTGCATAAAACATTTCAAAAGGCCCTGGCTAAGAACATTAAAATTGGCCTGGGCACAGATGCGGCAGTCTATCCGCACGGGCGCAACGGCGAAGAGTTTCATCAAATGGTGGATCTGGGCATGAAGCCCGTCGACGCGCTGCGAGCCGGAACGTCGGTGGACGCCGAGTTACTGGGGCTGTCTGACAAAATTGGTTCCCTGGAACCCGGCAAGTCCGCTGATATCGTTGCTGTTCCCGGGAATCCGCTGCAGGATATTAGGCAGACCGAACACGTGCTTTTCGTAATGAAAGAAGGAGTGGTCTACAAGAACGATCGATCCGAAGCACGCTGACGTAATCGCATCTCGTATACTCTGTTTACTACGAGTGCTTTCACCATTTAACTCAATGAACCTCGCATGACAGTTTCTTCCGAAGAGACTAGCGCCGCAAATTTAAATGTAATTACCAAGCGAGCCTGGCTGTTTGCATTGCTTCTTTCGCTGGCCACCGCACTAGCAATCATTTCCCCGTTTTTCTGGATGGGAAACGCTTCTGGCCACGACTTCTCATTTCATGTGGCGTCCTGGTTGGACGCTGCAGCGCAATGGCGCGAAGGAATTCTGTTCCCGCGATGGGCCGAAGGAGCCAATCACGGATTCGGCGAACCACGATTCATTTTCTATCCCCCAATTTCCTGGATGTTTGGGGCCGCGCTTGGATTAGTCGTGCCGTGGATTTTTGTGCCGGCAGTATTCATCGTCCTGACGCAAACCCTCGCAGGCCTTTGCGCCTTTGCGCTGGGGCGGCATTTATTCCCACAGCGTGGCGCGCTGGTCTGCGCAGTTTGCTATGCAGCAAATCCCTACGCGCTGCTCATCGTGTATATGCGCAGCGATTTCGCGGAGCAACTTGCGCTGGCTTTTTTTCCGCTACTGTTTTTGGCTGCCGCAGAAGTATTAGTCCTGCTGGACTCGCCTCCTCGCTCACCCCGGCGTTCCATCGTATTTCTGGCCATTACGTTTGCCGCGGTATGGCTGACCAACGCTCCCGCAGGAGTGGTCGCCAGCTACAGCCTGGCCATGCTGTTAGTGTGGACCGCGACAAACAAAAAATCGTGGCGCCCATTGTTGCAAGGTACCGCGGCGCTCGCGCTGGGTTTTGGCCTGGCAGGTTTCTATCTGGTGCCCGCGGCGTATGAACAGCGCTGGGTGAATATTTCCCTGGCGCTTGCGTCCGGTTTGCAGCCGTCACAGAATTTTTTGTACGCCGTAATTGCCGACGCGGAACATAACGCTTTCAATCGCATCGCCTCCAACACTGCGGTCCTGATGACGGTGTTGACCGCCATATTTGCGGCGCTGAGTTTTTCACGAAGCCGATCAGCTGCGCAGCCCCTAAAGCAGAGCCTCTGGGGTTCGTTGGTTGCGCTTTCCGTGACGGCGGCATTCCTGATGCTGCGAGTAAGCAATATCTTCTGGGAGGCGCTTCCCAAACTGCGTTTCGTGCAATTTCCTTGGCGATGGATGTCCATTCTGGCAATTCCGTTTGCGGTTTTTATCTCTGCCGCGATAGTTCAAAAACGCGCACGCGGACACAGGACGGCGGCGATGATCGCTGCGGTGCTGGTTATCCTGGCATGCACCGCGACGTATATGGTGCGGCACACCTGGTGGGACTCCGAAGACGTCCCAGTTCTTTTGGAAGCTCTGCGAAACGATGAAGGCTTCGAAGGCGTAGACGAATATGACCCGCTGGGTGATGACCACTCTCTGTTACCGGAGAAATCAGAGCGAGTAATGGTTACGGCCACACCCGAAGCCGAGACGGAACTCAAATCCCCAGCCGAGGTTACGGTGCAGCACTGGACTGCTGAGCGAAAAGAAATGCGCATCACCACGCGCGAACCTGCGGTTTTGAAGTTGCGGCTGCTCGATTATCCTGCGTGGCGTGTGGAGCTCAATGAAGCCCTCGTAGTTCCAGAGCAAACCGGAGAAACATCCCAGATCAGCGTGCCGCTGGCCACGGGATCATCACATGTGTTGGTGCGTTTCATTCGAACGCCCGATCGCACCATCGGTGGACTAATGAGCGCCGTCAGCATTCTAATCGCGCTGCTGCTTTTCGCCTCGCGCCCTAAGGGAATCTCGACAGTAGATTAGCGACGGACTAGCGGCGATCCACCGTGGGATGCCGCACATCCTGCCCCTGCACGATGTAAATAACGTCTTCCGCGATGTTGGTAGCGTGATCGCCAATGCGTTCCAGGTTCTTGGCAACCAGAATCAGCTCAAAGGCCGGAAAAACCACGCTGGAGTCGCCCATCATGTACGTCAGCAACTCCCGAAAAATCTGGTCACGAAAATTATCGACCTGATCGTCGCTGGCCAAAACCTTCTGCGCCAGCTCCACGTCCCGGCGCACCACTGCGTTCAGCGCATTGCGCACCATTTCTTCAACCAGTTCGCTCATGCGCGGCAAATCGACGTACGGCTTCACCCGCGGATGCCGCAAGATTCGCAAGGAGCCCTGCGCGATATTCACGCCCTGATCGCCGATGCGCTCCAGGTCGTTGTTGATGCGCGACACCGCCAGCACGAACCGTAAATCCACAGCCATTAACTGGTGCAGCGCGAGCAGTTGCACGACGCGGTCATCCACCTCAATCTGCAATTCATTGATGGCGTCTTCTTCGGCCAGCACGCGATTCGCAAGTTGCTCATCGGAATCCAGCACCGAATGCACCGCTTGGTGCACCGCGCGCTCAGCCAGGCTGCCCATCCAGAGCAGCCGCTCCTTCAGATCGTTCAAATCTCGTTCGAAATGGCGTTCCATGCGTTCCCTCAGGCAGAACTATAAAACCGGGCCCGGCGCTTCCGTTTTAAATCTCAGCCGAAGCGGCCGGTTATGTACGCTTCCGTTCGCGCATCACTCGGCGTAGTGAAGAGCTGCGGGGTCGGACTGAATTCAATCAGTTGGCCCGTAAGCAGGAACGCGGTGAAGTCGCTGACGCGCGCGGCTTGTTGCATATTATGCGTCACAATCACGATGGTGCAGAGATCTTTCAGCTGAACTAACAATTCTTCAATCTTCGCGGTGCTGATGGGATCGAGCGCCGAACAAGGCTCATCCAGCAACAAAACCTCGGGCTCGACCGCCAATGCGCGTGCGATGCATAAGCGCTGTTGCTGCCCGCCAGAAAGTTCATACGCCGACTTATGCAGCTGGTCCTTCACTTCGTCCCACAGCGCTGAGTGACGAAGGCTTTTCTCGACGGCATCGGCCATGGACCCTTTGACGCCGTTGATCCGCAGCCCGTAAGCCACATTATCAAAGATCGATTTTGGAAACGGATTCGGCCGCTGAAACACCATGCCCACCCTGCGCCGAAGCGCGGTCACGTCCTGGGCCAGAATATTTTGATTGTCGATAAGAATTTCGCCTTCGAGCCGGGAGCTGCGCACCGTCTCGTGCATGCGATTCAGAGTACGAAGCAATGTCGATTTGCCGCAGCCAGAAGGACCGATCAGCGACGTCACTTTGTTTGAAGCGATGTTCAGGTTGATATCGAACAACACCTGTTTGGGCCCGTAATAAAAATTGACCTTCTGAACGGTCATGCGCATGAGCAGCGGCGCTTGAGGTTCGCGACTCGTGGGAACTAACGCTGGTGGTGTAATTTTTACGGACACTGCCGACCTCACAGAAGCCATGATTAAGTCCTCGGAACAGCGACGCCACGGGAGAGAATGACTCGCGCGACGATATTAATAATCAGGATCAGGCCCAACAGCACCAGGCCCGCAGCCCAAGCCTGACGATGCCAATCGTCATACGGTGCAATGGCATAGGTAAAAATCATTACCGGTAGCGACGCGGTCGGCTGATTCCAGCCGGGACTCCAGAAACGATTTCCTAGCGCGGTAAACAGCAGAGGCGCGGTTTCGCCCGCCACCCGCGCGAAAGCCAGCAAAATTGCCGTCAGGATTCCGCGATACGCGGCCGGGACTACTACGGATGTAATGGTCTTCCACTGGCTCGCGCCCAGCGCCATGGCCCCTTCACGCAATGCGCGCGGCACGGCGCGCAGAAACTCCTCCGTGCTTCGCAGAGTAATGGGAATCATCATCAAGCCCAGCGCAAATCCGCCTGCCAGCGTCGAAAAATGCTTGAAAGGCAGTACCACCAGGCTATATGCAAAAATCCCGATTACTATGGAAGGCACGCCGTTCAACAAATCGGCGGCGTAACGAACCACAAAAGCGATCGTACCGCCGCTGAACTCCGCCAGGTATATGGCGCCGAAAAACCCGATCGGAACTCCCAGCAGAGTCGCCAATAGCAGAAGTTTGGCGCTTCCGATAATAGCGTTAGCCATGCCTCCCCCGGTCTCGCCAACCGGGGCCGGCAGTCTCGTGAAGAAGTTCCAACTGATGGAGGTGCCGCCGTGGTAGACCAAGTAGCCCAGAATAAAGAACAGAACCGCCACGGCAACCAGCGCGCACAATCCCGTCATGGTCAGCATGAAATGGCTGACAAATTTGCGCCAACGCAGACGGTGACTCACGCTTGCCCCATTCCGCCGCCGCGCTGCGAGGTAACTACGATAAGCAGCCGGGCCATGCCGTTCAAAAGAAATGTAAGCAGGAACAGAACCAAACCGAGCTCAATCAACGATTGCAAATAAAGGTCCCCGGTAGCTTCTGTGAATTCGTTGGCGATAACCGCCGCAATGGAGTAACCAGGCGAAAAAAGCGACGCGCTGATGGTTGGGGTGTTGCCTATCACCATGGTGACCGCCATGGTTTCTCCCAGCGCGCGGGCTAACGCCAGAAATATGGAACCCATGATTCCTGTCCGCGCAAAGGGCAAAACAACTTTCCAGGTGGATTCCCAACGCGTCGACCCCAGCGCCAGCGCGGCTTCGCGCTGATCACGCGGCACGGAGATCAACACTTCGCGGGAAACGGAAATGATGTAGGGAATCACCATGATCGCCAGTACGATTCCCGCCGTAAGAAAACCCACCCCATACGCCGGACCTTGGAAAAATGGCAGAAAACCGAGAGAACTCTTGAGTCCCGGCTGAATGTATTGCCGCATCATCGGGATAACCACAAAAACACCCAGCAAGCCATAAATCACACTGGGCACCGCGGCCAGCAAGTCGATAAAAAACTGCAACGTGTCGGAAATACGCGCGGGCGCCAACTCCGCGAGAAAAATCGCGGCGCCAATGCCGAGCGGCACCGCAATCAGTAGCGCTACACCGGCGGTAACCACCGTCCCATAAATAAAAGGAAGCGCGCCGAACTTGTCAAATATCGGATCCCAAACGGAAGTAACAAAAAATCCAAATCCAAATTTATGGCGCGGCAAATACGACTCTCGCCACAACTCAAAAACCAGCAGCAAGGTAATAAGCACTACAGAGCCGGCGAAAATAAACGTTACCAGCCGGGCGATTTCGTCGCCGTCGCGCAGCTTGCTGACGAACGAACGCGAGCTCATGATCGGGCCCGCGCTCGGAACGGTTGTAGTTGTTGTGGCCATCGTGCGTTAAATCATGGTTATTGAATCTGGTCCAGGGCTTTCGTTTCTTTGGCGACCACTTCCTTCGGAAGCTTCGCGTAGGAAAGTGCCTCGGTGTCATTCTGTCCGTCGGTCAGCATCCATTTGATGAAACCCTTGATAGCGTCGCGTTTGGAACCGTCGGAAAACTTGGACGGTATGAGCAACCACGTGAAACTCGAAATGGGGTACGCAGTTTTCCCTGGAGCATCAGTGATGGAAACCCGGAAATCGTCGGGCATGCTCTTGGCAGCCCCGGCAGCCGCGGCCGTCACGCCGGCGAGATCCGCCTTGATAAATTGTCCAGAGGAATTCTTGACCTTGCCATACGGCATTTTGTTTTGTATCGCGTAGATGAGCTCAACGTAACCGAACGCGTTTGGCGTTTGTTTGATCAAACCAGCAACACCCTCGTTGCCCTTGCCGCCGAGGCCCACGGGCCAGTTCACCGAGGTGCCCTTGCCCACTTTGTTTTTCCATTCATCGCTGACTTTGGACAGATAATCCGTCCAGATATAAGTTGTGCCGCTGCCATCCGAGCGATGGACTACTACGATGTCGTTTCCCGGGAGGTTTACTCCCTTGTTCGCGCCCGCGATGAGGGGGTCATTCCACTTGGTGACCTTGCCCAGGAAAATCGCGGCAAGAGCTTCGGGAGTAAAGTTCAACTCCCCACTCACACCAGAAATATTGTAAGTAGGCACATCGGCGCCCAGCACCGTGGGGAAGTGAAGAATCGGAAAGCCGTGCTTATCCTGAAAGGCTTTCAGCTGTTCCTCATTCATCGGGCCATCTGAAGCCCCGAAATCCACAGTGCCTTCCGTAACCTGCTTGATGCCGCCGCCCGACCCAATGGATTGATAGTTGATCTCCACGTTGGGATTTTTCTTGTGATAGTCATCGAACCATTTTGAATACATCGGATTCGGAAACGTGGCGCCCGCGCCATTGATGGAAAGCGCAGCTTGGGCCACGCCGATTGCGACGAGCGCAAGAACAGCAACGAAGAGTAATGCCAGTCGCTTCATTTGTTTTTTCTCCACACGTCCAGAATTGAGATAGAAGCACGTCAGTGTGGCTGGTTTTTGTTACGGGATTGTTACAACCGCGATGTTAATCTCTTAAAATTGGTAGGCCCTGTAACTGAAAGCTATAAATAGACTTACCTGGGTCGAGGTGTCGATTTGCCCCCTCATTGCCCGATTGACCACTTTGAAGCCTGCCGAAAAATCAGGTCAGGCATCTCTTGACCACTTCTAAACTTCCTACTATTGTTCAGAGAAGGCGAAAAAAGTGAGCCGCGTTCTCCAATCCGGTGTGAAGCGTCGGCTAACAGTGTTCGTGTGCCTGGCACTCGCTTTCTTGATTCTATACAACCCCTATTTAACACTGGCCTCCTCTTCTTCAGGGCAGCTCAATGTTCAGCATAGTCTGAGTTACCGCGCCACGGTAGGTTCCTCTGAGCTACAGCATTTCAGTCCTCCTGATGCACGTAAGACTTTCGCCTTACCCATAGCAGTTGCAACGACGTGGCTTGAATCACGTATAAATTTTATTGTGGCTCAAGCCGCCGAAGTTTCCACGCCACATCTCTGCGTTTATCAATTAGTGTCCGCCGATTTGTGGTTTCGACCCCCTCCGGCAAATTAATCCGCGATTTTTAATATTCCCACGGGTGGTAGTTGTTAGATAGACGGTCTCTTTAGCCTTTTCGAATCGTCGAATTGGCTCGGCACGATTCCCATTGGCGGAAGCGAAGGATTTTTCTGCATGACCAATAAAAAGGTGTGGATTGCGCTCGGCATCCTGGCGGTTGTGTTTTTGCTCGCCTGGAGATGGATCGGCCGATCCCCCAGCGAAGCCGACGATCCCAATCATCCTGAAACCGGCGTCAACCTCCCTGAAGCCGCGGTGGTGCGCGTCGAACGACGCCCGCTGGGTAACACTCTAACCATCGCCGGAGAGTTCAAGCCCTTCCAGGACGTGGAAGTGCACGCTAAAGTCGCCGGCTACATTCGCAATATCAATGTCGACGTTGGCGATCACGTAAAAGAAGGTCAAGTGCTAGCGGTGCTGGAAGTTCCCGAGCTGGCCGCGGAGCTTTCCGGCGCAGATGCGGCGGTGCGCCGCTCCCAAGAAGAAATCCATCGCGCGCAGAGTGACGTAGATCGTGCGCAGTCTGCTCACACCGCCGCGCACTCTGCGTATGCGCGCTTAAAGCAAGCCGCCGATGCTCGTGCAGGCTTGGTGGCACAGCAAGAAATCGATGACTCACAAGCCAAGGATTTGGAGGCCGAAGCGCAAGTCTCCAGTTCGGAAGCGCAACTCTCGGCGGCGCGTCAACAACTTGAAGTGGCCGAGGCAAATCAAAAACAGTACTACGCGCTGGAAAGCTACTCGCGCATTACCGCGCCATTCGCCGGAGTCATTACCGCGCGACTGGCCGACACTGGCGCATTAATTCAGGGCGGCACCTCCGCGAGTAGCGGCGTCGGACCGGTCGTGCGCTTGGCGGAAGTGTCCAAGCTCAGACTGGTCGTGCCGGTCCCTGAATCGGCAGTCTCGCAAATTCATCTGGGTGATCCGGTAAACGCGCGCGTACAAGCGCTGAATCAGGATTTTCAAGGGAAAGTTTCCCGCTTTTCGGACTCCTTGGACCGCCAAACCCGCACCATGGAAACCGAAATCGATTTCCCTAACAAGGACGGTCATTTGATTCCAGGAATGTACGCTGAAGCTACCTTGTCCTTGGCAAAAAATGCGCTGGAACTTTGCGTTCCGCTGGAAGCGGTGGCGCGAAATAACAATGAAGCCACGATTTTGACCGTTAACAAAAACAACGAGATCGAAGAACGGAAAATTAAATTGGGCTTCGAAGGCGAGGCCTACGTGCAAGTTCTAGGCGGCCTAGCGGAGGGCGATCGTGTAGTCATTGGCGGCCGTAGCCAATTCCATCCCGGACAGAAAGTACAACCAAAAGATGTCAGCGGCCAACGCACGGAGACTGCCGCCTAATGTCTAGATTCGCGATTAAGTATCCCTATCTGATTGTTGTGCTGGGCCTGATGATCGCCATCATCGGCACAACCACAGTGACACGCATGCCGGTGGATCTGTTTCCCCCAATTAGGATCCCAGTAGTCGTGGTTGCTACATTTTTTAGCGGTATGCCCCCGGAACAGATTGAAAGCGACATCACCGGCCCATTCGAAAGGTTTTTTACTTTGGCCAGCGGTGTGGAGCACATTGAATCACGCTCCCTATCCGGAGTCAGCCTGATTAAAATTTACTTTCAAGCCGGCATGGACCCCGCGGCGGCTGCCGGTTCCATCTCCAATTTAGCCATGGCTGATCTTCGCAGGCTTCCTCCTGGAACGCTGCCGCCGGTAGTTCTGCAATTCGATGCTTCCAGCCTGCCCGTTTGCCTGATCACCTTAAAAGGAGAGGGCCTCAACGAGACCCAGTTGCGCGACCTCGGGCAGTACAACGTTCGCAACCAGGTCGCCAATGTTCCCGGCGCGTCCGTGCCGCAACCATTTGGCGGACGTTACCGCCAGATTATGGTCTATGTGGATCCGCTAAAACTGCAGGCCAATCAACTCAGCCTCATGGACGTGGTCCGCGCCGTGAACAATAGCAATTTGATTCTGCCAGCCGGCGATGTGCGCATTGGCAATCTGGATTACAACCTCTACACCAATAGCCAGTTGCCTTCCACGAAAGAAATCAACGCCGTGCCATTAAAAACTTTATCCGGGGCCTCTGTGATGGTCGCGGACATCGGCTCCGCGCAAGACGCGCAGCAGATTCAAACGAACGTCGTGCGCATCGACGGGCAAAAGTCCGTTTATTTGCCGGTGTTGAAGCAAGGTGGGGACACCAATACTATCGCGGTGGTCAACGGCATCAAGGCAGCGATCAAGATTTTGACGGACATTCCTAAAAGTCTGAAAACCGCAGTAGTCTTCGATCAATCCCTCTTCGTTAAGAAAGCTATCGACAACCTGCTGCATGAAGGCGGCATCGGTATCGTGCTCACCGCCGTGATGATCCTCTTATTTCTCGGAAGCGTGCGCGCGACCATCGCGGTCATGCTGTCTATTCCTCTATCGGCCCTCGCGGCCTTCATGGCCATTTCCGCCGGCGGCGGCACGGTCAACACCATGGTGCTCGGGGGCTTGGCGCTGGCCTTCTCGCGCTTGATCGATAACTCCGTAGTGGTCCTCGAAAACATTTTTCGGCATTTAGAAATGGGAGAAGATCCGGCCACCGCGGCGGAATTGGGCGGAAAGGAAGTCGCCATGCCGGTGCTGGCGGCCACCTTCACTACCATGATCGTGTTTTTCCCGGTCACCTTCTTGAGCGGCGTCAGTCAATTCCTCTTCACCGCTTTAGCGGCAGCGGTAGTGCTGTCTCTCGCCGCTTCTTACATCGTGGCGATGACTGTGGTGCCGCTATATTGCGCAAAGCTAATGAAGCGTCATGAAGCGCACGAAGCAATTCACGGCGATAAAGTTTCCGCGTTCGGGCGCATTGTGGAGAAATTCAATTTTTATTTCGAGAGGATGCTCGCCAAGTATGATCGCACGCTGACATTGTCCCTGGCTCGTCCGGTAGCTACCGTGGCCGGGCTGACGGGCGTCTTCCTCTTGAGCCTGGCTCTTTATCCTCTGCTGGGTGTGTCCTTCTTCCCGCGCACTGATCCCGGACAATTGGTCATTAATTTGAAAGCGCCTCCCGGACTGCGCATTGAATTAACGGAAAAATATGTAGCCAGAATCGAGGATGAGATCCGCACCATCGTTCCGCGTGATGAACTGGGCATGATCGTTTCTAATATCGGCATCACCCCGGATTTCTCCGCTATGTACACGAGCAATTCCGGCCAAAATACCGCCTTCATTCAAGTCAGCCTGAAAGAGAACCACAATGTTGGCAGTTACGAGTACATGGACCGCGTGCGCAAGCGTTTGGCCCAGGATATCCCCGAAGTCGCGACCTATTTTCAGTCCGGTGGTTTGGTTGATGCTGTGCTCAACTTTGGCTTGCCTGCTCCCGTGGACGTGCAGGTGAGCGGCTCAGATCTCGAGAAGACTGACCAGACAGCTCTGGCTCTGGCTGCTAAGATTCGCGGAATCAAGGGCGTGAACGACCTGTTGATTCCGCAGGATCTCGATTACCCCGCCATGCGTTTAGACGTGGACCGTGAACGGGCCAGCATGTTGGGCCTGGATCAGAAAGAAGTCGTGGATAACGTGATCACTGCCTTGAACTCCAACGGCATGATCGCTCCCAGTTATTGGGTAGACCCACGCAGCGGAAATGATTACCTGCTGACCGTGCAATACCGCGAAAACCAAATCAAGTCTCTCAACGATCTGAAGCAGATTCCGCTTCGCTCCTCCAACGGAAAAAATTCGACGCCTCTTGATTCCGTCGTAAAGCTGACCCCCATCGAATCTCCCACGGAAGTCGACCACTACCAACTTCGCCGCGTTATTGATTTGTATGTCGCCCCAGCGACGGAAAATCTCGGCGGAGTGACCAAGGGGATTCAAAAAGTTTTGAAAGACGCGCACTTGCCTGAGGGCGTGCATGTCGATCTGCGCGGATCCGTTCAGGGCATGAATCAATCTTTTACCAGCTTCGGATTCGGATTGATTCTTTCAGTGGTTTTGGTCTTCCTGATTCTAGTGGCCCAATTTCAGTCCTTCATTGATCCGTTTGTGATTTTGCTGGCAATTCCTCCCGGTATTACCGGCGTCATTGTTCTTTTGTTGGCGACCGGTACGACTCTCAACGTGATGTCGCTGATGGGGGTGGTCATGATGGTGGGCATCGTCGTCTCCAACAGTATTTTGATCGTGGAATTCACGCGCACTCTGCGAGAGGAAGGAAAATCGATGCGCGAGGCCGTAGCCACCGCGTGTCGCGTACGCCTCCGGCCCATCCTGATGACTTCGCTCGCTACCATTCTTGGATTAATTCCCATGGCGTTGAAGCTGGGTACCGGATCCGAAGCGTACGCGCCCCTGGCCCGCGCCATCATCGGCGGCCTCCTCGTTTCCGTGGTCATAACTGTTTACCTGGTCCCCGCCGCGTATATTCTGGCGCACCGCAACGACAAACAAATTCCCGAAGAGAGCATCGCGTGAGAAGTCGCTCATACCTCCCCTTCGCCATAGCACTTCTCGCCGGCGTCGGCGCTCGAGCACAGACGCAAACACCACAGCCGCAAGCGCCGCAGTCGAGCTCCACACCGCAGCCAGCCCCATCGCAACAAAACGGCTCTCTAAGGTCCCAAGCTGCCGATTCCCTGGCGGCGCATTCCACCGGCCCGACCTTGACGCTGAAGGAAGCCGAGGACCTTGCGCTGAAAAGGAATCCGCAAATCACCATTGGGAAACTGCAGGCGCTGGTCTCTCAACAAAACGTGCGGGAGTCGCGTTCAGCTCTGCTGCCCAACGCTTTTCTCAGTGTCACTGCTGCGGACGCGCACGCCGGTAGTCGCATCACCGCTGGCGCATTGAACAATCCCATCATTTTCCCGCGTGCCGCTACCGGCGTTACCGTCAGCCAGTTGATTACTGACTTCGGACGCACCAACAACCTGCTTGCAAGCTCGGAATATCAAGCCAAGTCCCAGGATATGTTGGCCCAAGCTACCTCAGCCCAGATTGTGCTGGCCGTCGATCAGGCGTTTTTTAACGCCCTGGAAACCAAAGCGCTGGTCACCGTGGCCCAGGAAACCGTCACCACTCGCCAGACTTTTGTCGACAAGATTCAAGCCATGACCAACGCGAAACTGAAGTCCGATATAGATTTGAGTTTCGCCAACGTGGATCTGGCCCGTGGTCGTCTGTTGCTGCTGGAGGCCATCAATAATTACGAAGCGTCCCTGAATTCTCTATCCGCCATTCTTGGTTATCAGGATCAGCAAAATTTCCAGCCAGTGGAAGAGATCAAAAATACCACCCCGCCGGCGCCCGATGTAAACCCGTTAGTCATGCAAGCTTTGCAACAACGTCCTGAAGTGCAAGCCTTGACCGATCAAGTGGCCTCGGCAGAAAAGTTTGCAACCGCCGAGCATGACTTAAAGAAACCCACTATCAGCGCTCTCGCCGCCGCCGGGATCACCCCGGTACGCAGCGGCCAGCCGTTAACCAACTGGTACGGAGCGGCCGGCGTGAATATTAATCTTCCGCTATTCAACGGTTTTATGTTTGACGCGCGCGCCAAAGCGGCAGACTTACAGACAGAAGCAAATCGCCAGCGGCTGTCCGACCTGCGGAATAACATCGCTCGCGATGTTCGTAACGCTTGGCATGACACCAATCGTGCCTACGAACGGCTTTCTGTGACCCAGCAACTCCGCGAGCAGGCCAACTTGGCCTTCGACCTCGCGCAATCTCGCTACAATTTGGGACTCAGCTCCATCGTGGAATTCAGTCAAGCCGCTTTGCAAAAGACCGAAGCGGACATCGAGGGAACCGACGCCCAGTACCAATATCGCTTGACGCAAATTGTGCTCGCCTTTACCATGGCCGCACCGAAATAACCTGTTTCTTGGTGCAGAAGGTTAGAGGCCCGTAACTCGGACGCTACGAAAATGCATTCTTGGCTCCTTCAAGAATGCTTGGTTCGCGTGCATCAGCAGTCCCCATTCGGCCCGTTCACCTGCTGTTGACACCATCCCTGATTTTCGTAACTCCCATCCCAACTGCGGTTTAAATCGAAGCTGCGCCGGTGTGTTACAGGATATTAACATCGGATTCACGCAACCGTAAGACGGAGCCTTTACCGTTCTGGCCCACGCGACAGATTACTCCGGTACACCTTGATTAAAAGAGAGAGGCAATGAAAAAACTGGCAGCACTGACACTATCTTTATTCCTGGCTTCGGGAATAGCTTTTGCCGATTCCCCCAAAGACTCCGATGCGCAGCCCGCGAAGAACGCACCATCGGAGAAAGCCAAGGAAGTCACCAAATCCGATAAGTCTGATTCGGCCATTGCTGCTGAGATTGAAGAGTTGCGCCAAACTCTGCAATCGCAACAGGAACAATTGCAATTGCTGAAAGAAGAACTCGCCAAGCGCGATCGCCAGATCGACGAAGCTCGCGAGGCTGCTGCGGCGGCAAATTCGCGTGCCAACGAAGCTAACCTAAAGGCCAACGAGGCGGTAACGACTAGCGCCGCTGCCCGCTCCGCCTCTGCAGCGATCAGCAGCAATGCGGTCGCCAACAGTTCCGCTGAACCCGTCGTGGCTCAAGGGTCCCATGATCCGCAGGATCCGAAGTCCAAGCCGACCGAAGACGGCCCGGCGTCCATTCGATACAAGGGCGTTTCGCTCACCCCGGGGGGGTTCTTTGCTGCTGAGACGATTTATCGCACGCGCGCGCTTAGTGCTGATATCAACACTCCATTTAACAGCATTCCGCTCGGTGGCAATTCTCTCAGCAAGGTTTCAGAGTTTAACTTTACTGCCAGGCAGAGTCGTCCAACCATGCTGGTAGAAACCAATATCGGTTCCGCAAAAGTCTCGGGATACTTTGAAGCCGACTTCCTCGGCGCTGGTACCACTTCGAATAATCGCCAGACCAACAGCTACGTATTCCGGCAGAGACAATTGTGGGCTCAGGTCGCTTTTGCCAGTGGCCTGCAAATCACCGGCGGACAAATGTGGTCGCTTGCCACAGAAAGTAAAAAGGGTATTCAAAACCGCCAGGAAGCATTGCCCTTGATTATCGACCCGCAATACGTGGTCGGCTTCACATGGCAACGCGCCTATGGTTTCCGCGTGGCGCAAACCTTTTTTGACAACAAATTTGCTGCGGGCATATCGATAGAAGGTCCCCAAACAACTGTGGGCGGAAGGGGCTTCAGCACGTTCACCAACGCCGCGGGTACAACGTCGCAGAACTTCTTCCTCAACGCGCCTGGAAACAGCGGCGGCCTCTACAACGCATTCGATCCGACTGGTTACACCGCAAATAAAGCGCCGGATCTTGTCGCCAAATTCACGGCGGACCCCGGCTGGGGCCATTACGAGCTGTTTGGCATTATCAGCACTTTCCGTGCTCGCGTTTACCCTTGCGCCACCGTCAGCCCTAAGGCCAGCACGGCAACCACAATACTCGTCGGCGCACCACTCAGCTGCGGAGCGGCCCCGACGGCCACCGCACCATCAGCGGCTGGCGCCTTTAACGACTCACGACTTGGAGGCGGGTTGGGCGTCAGCGCGACAGTGCCTTTGATGCCCAAGAAAGTGGACATTGGTTTGAAAGTTGTAGCGGGTGACGGAATCGGGCGCTTTGGATCGGCGCAAATTCCCGACGTTACTGCCCGGCCGTTCGGAACACTTGCACCTATTCGTACCGGACACGCGCTTGCCAGGCTGGAAGTTCATCCGAACCCGAAATTAGACTTGTACGCTTACGTAGGTGATGAGTATGGCGCCCGCGCGGCATACAAAGGCTATACCTCGGTAAAGCTGACAACCAACACTCTCACCGGAGCAGCCCCTGGAGCTCCGGTAACCACCACCACGACCGTGACAACCGCTACCAAGGGAATCGGAGGCTACGGCTCGCCATTCGCCAATAACTCAGGTTGCAGCACGGAAGTGCCCCCGACCACCCAAAATATTCCCGGCACCGGTGGAACCTGCGCCGGAGACACCCGCAACATTATCGAGGGCACTGCCGGCTTCTGGTATAGGTTCTATAGCGGACCGAAGGGTCGCCTCCAGTGGGGCATGCAATACGCGTACTTCACGAGGAGTGCCTGGTCTGGCAACAACAACGTGCCTGGAGCCTTTACCATCGATCCCAAGGCCGTCGACAACATGGTGTGGACTTCGTTCCGCTATTACCTGCCATAAGATCGGCAGGGCGTCTCCCTTTAACGAGGGATCGCGGAAGGGCAGCTCCCCCTGGGCTGCCCTTTTTCTTTTTGAGTGAGGAACCGGCTAGAAACGGTAATTTACTTCGGTGAATCCCAGCAGACCGTTGCTGTTGCCGGGATAGATTTTTTCGATGACCGCGCGGCCCTCGGCGTAGCAAAAATAAAGCCCCAGCGTAACGCCGTGGGTAAATTTGTAGTCCGCGCTCATGTTGTAGCGATCGGCGAAAGCCGTCGAGCCATTTGATGGCCGCCCGGAAAATCCAAATGTCCAGGGCTGATATGCGCCGCCGCCGGTGCACCAGAGATCGTGACTATTGACCAGCCACAGACCGTGAACATCAGTTCGCAACACCAGATTTTTACCGGGACGCAGCATCAGGTCCGCCAAGAGATCCCGATTATTCATTTCATTGAAGAACGGGAACCGCGCGTAAACGCGTGGTGTCGATAACACTGCAAAGAATGTCCCGTGCGTATCGTTCGCCGGGTTGCCATCTCCGCTGAAGTAGAAATGACCGCCGCGAATCCACGGCCAAACCGAAGGCAAAATATGCGGCTGGAAGAAAATCAACTGGCAAAAGGGGAGATAGGGACCAGAACCAGGGGTGCTCTGGTCCCCAGGTAGGACATGAATGGAAGATCAAACGCCGCTAGTCTTGCAGTTCAACCGCTGAATCCGCATGAAGGCCGTATGAATTTTCTGTGACACGCGACGCCGTCGTGGCCCCACCGTCTTCTCCCGGCTCATTTGCCACCAGCAACCCTCGCCCGTGTCGCACATCCAGGCCGCGCACCCAAAAAATAATGTCTTCGGAAATGTTGGTGGCGTGATCGGCGATGCGCTCCAGATGCCGCGTGGCAAGCACGTACTGCAAGCCCGGGCTGATCATCGTAGGTTCCTGCATCATGCGGCGCAGCAATTCCTCAAAAATGCGATCGCGATATTGATCCACGGCGTCGTCGCTCTCGAGTACCTGCAAAGCCATCTCGACATTCTTGAAAATTAAAGCTCCCAGGCTTTTGCCCACCATGCTGCGCACCGCCGCGGCCATGGGTGCCAGTTCTTCTATCGCCGCGATTTTAGGCATTTCCCGCAACGAGATAACGCATTGCGCAAGATTCACAGCCAGGTCGCCGATGCGCTCCAGATCGTTGGTGATTTTCAGCGCGGCGACGATCAGCCGCATCTCATCGTCATTAAAACTGCATTGCCGCAACAAGCGAATGGCGTGTTCGTCGATGACCACTTCCATTTCGTTGATGCGTGGCTCCAGCAAAAATACTTCCCCCGGCAAATCGGCTGTCCGCGAACCGTCCACGTTCACCAGTGCGTCTAAAGCACGATTCATCGCGCCTTCCACCGTGCGAGACATCGAAACCAGGTAATTCACCAGCGTGTCGTACAGCACTACTCCGGTTATTTTTGTAACACTCGCCATAGGCTGGCCTCTTTCGGAGCGGCTCTGCGCCAATCGTCGCCCTCGCTCCACGTCAAGTGTGCGGCCAGAAGTATTACGGGATGTTCACATGTGTATGAATGCTCGAATTATTTCAGCCGGTGTGTGTCGAAAACTCTACGGCCGCTCGGGGCCGCCAAGAGCATCTGAATAGTAAAAAACTACGTCGAGGGGATACGTCCGCGGTTGCTTCGCGCCTGTGCCGATCCGCTGGGAGCCACATGTTGGATCGCTCTATGCCCATCGAAAATTGGCACAGAAAAATGAAAATGTGAGCCTTTGCCTATTTCGCTTTCCACCCAGATACGCCCGCCGTGCGCTTCAATCAAGTGCTTGGCGATCGCCAGACCGAGTCCCGTCCCGCCCGCCTCGCGCGATCGCGCCGCATCGACACGGTAAAATCGCTCAAAAATCCTCGACTGGTCCGCCCGCGGAATGCCGATGCCGGTATCGGACACCGTGAACACCACTTCCAATTCGCTTGCTTCGACACTTAGTACGATCTCGCCGCCCGGCAGGGTGTACTGCCGCGCGTTATCCAGCAGATTTTGCAATACCTCGGCCAATCTTCGGCGATCGCCTGCGACACTTGGTGGATTTTCCGGAATGTTCACCGAGAGTTTCAGGCCATTTTCCAAAGCGCGGTGTTGCGCCGTTGCCAGGCAACTGTCCACGATTTGCGACACGCTAACTTCGTCAATCTCTAACTCCAACCGGTCGGAATCCATTTGCGAAAGACGGAGCAGATCTTCGGTCAGTCGGGCTAGCCGCCGCGCATGCTCCAGAATTATTTCCAGGAAGCGCACCCGATTTTGGGCATCGTCGATGGCCCCAGCCAGCAGTGTCTCCGCAAATCCTTGTATCGCGGTGAGCGGGGTTCGAAATTCGTGCGACACGTTGGCCACAAAGTCGCGCCGCACCCGTTCCAACCGGCGCAATTCGGTGATGTCATGCAGCACCACGACCGCGCCCAACGTATCGCCCGCGCGCACCGACGCTACGGTTGCGGCAAAATATTTTTGACGCAGCGTCCCGGTAACAATTTCCGCTTCAACCCGTGATTCCCCATGCAATACATTCCGCACTGCTTCGATCAGTTCCGTCTGGCGAACAATTTCCACCAGCGCGCTACCCGATTTTGGCGGAAACCTCAGGTTAAGTATTTCTGCAAATCCCTGATTGGCGAACAGCAGCCTCTCTGAACCGTTCACGACCGCCACGCCCTCCACCATGCTTCCCAGAATTGCGGTGGAGAGATTTCGTTCTTCTGTCAGCGTCCGGATGGTTTCGTCGAGTTGTGCCGCGGTGCGATTCATCGACGCGCCCAAGGCGTCAAGCGCGTCTCCGGAACTATCCGCTGGGATGGCTTTGAAGTCACCTGCAGCCACGCGTCGAGAAAAGTCCTTCAGCCGCTCCACGCGATCGGTGAACATACGTGAAATCTGTAAGGCCGCAACTCCCGCAATGAGTAAAATAATAAATGAAGAGAGCCACAGGCTTCGGCGGAACGATTGCAGCACCTCATCCACGGTTTCAATCGGTAAAGCAAACCGCAGAATGATCGGCGACCCGCCTGTCACGTCGTGCCGGATCGCGTAGTACAGCAGTTCGCGATTCACGGTGAGGCTGTGACGGATGGCCCGCCCGCTACCGTTTGCCAGCGCTTCGCGAACTTCCGGGCGAGTGGCGTGATTTTCCATGGTTTGTGAATCGGATTGAGACTCGGCAAAAACGCGGCCGTCGCTCCCAATAATGGTGACTCGTGAACCGCTGGCCGCCATTTGCGAAACCCACTCATTTAATTTGGCGACGTCTTCTGGGCCCGCGGGAGGCAACGACGGTAAGCCCGATGCACGCGTCTGCGCGATCCCGGCAACGGCAGTAAGTTCCGAATAGGTGGTCCGCTCGTAATCGCGACGCAAGGCGCGTTCCGCGAAGTAGTCCACCGCTAGCAAAGCGCCGATGAGCAGCGCCAGGAATGTAAGGCCGAGTTTTGCGAAAAGATTACGCCGCACGGGTTTCGAACAAGTACCCTGCTCCGCGCACCGTTTTCAAATGCATCGGATTTTCCGGGTCTGGTTCGATCTTTTCGCGCAGGCGGCGGACATAAACATCAACGCTACGAGGGGTAACGAAACGATCGGTGCCCCAGACAGCGTCAAGCAACTGGTCCCGGGTGAACACGCGATTCGGGCGCGAAGCAAGATAATACAACAAACGAAACTCAAGTGTGCTGAGTGGCACTGCTTTTCCGGAATGACTGACGCGATAAGATGCCGGATCAATCGCTAGTTTTCCGATCTCAATAATGCGCGGTGAATCCGTCGGCGGCTCCGCGCGCCTCAACAGCGCCTTCACCCGGGCAATCAATTCCCGCGGGCTGAACGGCTTGGTCACGTAGTCGTCGGCGCCCATCTCGAGACCCACGACGCGATCCGCCTCATCTCCACGGGCAGTGAGCATGAGAATTGGCAAACGATTCAGCGAATCATCGCGGCGAATTTCTCTGCAAATATCCAGGCCCGAAAGCTTCGGCAACATCAGGTCGAGCAGCAACAAATCAGGAGGAGTTTTTTTCAGGGAGTTCAGTCCGCTGTTTCCGTCAGAAGCCGCGCTGACCTGAAAACCTTCATTGGCCAGGTTGTAGCGCACCAACTCCACGATATCGCGGTCGTCCTCAATGATCAGGATGCGTTTCATGCTGATGGAGTGGGCCTTCCGACGTCTGGGCGGCAGTGTATCGTACAGCGGTGCGTTCCGATAGAGTTGTGCTGGATCTTGATGGCTCCGAATGTCAAAGGACACGGCTCATTGTGGCAAAGCCCGTGTGACGCGGATATGACGCCCACATGAACGTCGCGTGAACGCGAGTTTTTGGTACCCTTGGTTTGGTATGGGCGCTGTTTTAAGGAATTACTTTAAGAACTAGGTAGTAAAAGCCAGCGCCAGCAGGGTTTTTTGCTCCAGCTCGTGTGCTTTCGCTGACCCGGTGGCCGGGCTCGCGCTGCTCGAGCGCTTTACCGAGCGCAAACGCAATCCTAACCCTTTGGCCAGGCTATCCAAGCGCGGCACCACAAAGAAGTAGCCGCCCATATTCCGCGGCTCTTCCTGCACCCAGATAATTTCGCGTGCATTCGGATGCGCGCTAATCGCGGCCGAAATATCCAAGCGCGGCAGCGGATAAAACTGTTCCAGAAAGAAAATCGCTGTCTCCGTATCATTGCGACGTTTGCGTTCAGCGCGCAATTCATGGCCAACCTTGCCGCTGGCGATCAAAATGCGCTTCGCGTCGGTTACTTCACGATCTGGGATTAATGGCAAAAACCGTGGCTCCGCAAATTCCTGAATCTGCGAACTGGCATCCGGATGCCGCAACATGCTCTTGGGTGTAAACACGATCAGCGGCTTGCGCCACGGCCGGCGTACTTGCCGTCGCAACATGTGAAAATATTGCGCGGCGGTCGACGGCTGGCAGATCTGGATATTGTCTTCGCCCGCGAGTTGCAGAAATCTCTCGATCCGTGCGCTGGAGTGCTCCGGCCCTTGCCCTTCATATCCATGTGGCAGCAGCATCACCAATCCCGAAGGCAAATCCCATTTATCTTCGCCGGCGCTGATGAATTGATCGATGATCACTTGCGCGCCGTTCACAAAATCCCCGAATTGCGCTTCCCAGGCGACCAGCGCCTCCGGGTAATCCCGGCTGAAGCCATATTCAAAACCGACGCACGCCGCTTCCGACAACGGAGAATTAGCAATCTCACAAAAAGGCGCGCTGGACACCCCTTCCGGCGAAAGATGCGCCAGTGACAAATATTCCTCTTCGGTTTGCGTATCAACTAAAACCGCGTGCCGCTGATTAAACGTGCCTCGTTGCGTGTCCTGCCCCGTCAACCGAACAGGATTCCCCTCCAGCAACAGCGACCCCAGCGCCAGCGCTTCCGCGAAGCCATAATCCACCGCCCGCTTCCCGTGCCCCATCTCTACGCGTTGTTCCAGCAACTTCACAATTTTCGGATGAACATGAAAGCCTTGCGGAACGCTGCAAACGGCGTCCGTAATTTCCGTCAATTTCTCCAGCGGCACGCCGGTATCGACTTCCAGCGAAGCGTCATAGCGCCCGCGTTTATAAGGCGACCAATAATCTGGTAGCTTGCGCAGGTGTGGCGATTTTTTGACCTCCCGCGCCTTGCTTTGCTCGGTTTCGTACTCCGCGCGAATCTCTTCAGCCATCGCACCCGCATCAATTCCCGTTTGCTGGGCATATAACTTCCAAAGTTGCGGGTGAGCTTTGATTTTTTCGTATAGTAGCGGCTGCGTAATGGTTGGGTCGTCCACTTCGCTGTGCCCATGGCGGCGATACCCGATGATATCCACCACCACATCACTCCCAAATTTTGCCCGATACTCCGCCGCGATCTTTCCAATACGAACGACCGCATCCGGATCCTCGGCGTTCACGTGAAACACCGGGACAGACTGTCGCTTGGCAATGTCTGAAGCGAAGCGCGACGACTGCGTCTGAATCGGTCGCGTGGTAAATCCGATCAAATTATTCACAACGATGTGAATCGTGCCGCCGACGGTGTAGGCCTTCAAATCAGCCAGATTCAGAGTTTCCGCCCAGATGCCCTGCCCTGCGAAGGCCGCATCGCCATGCATTACAACGGGCACCACCGTCTTCGCGCTATCCGCGCCGAGGCGTGTTTGCTTTGCGCGAGCCCGCCCCATAGCCACAGGGTCGACGGCTTCGAGATGGCTGGGATTCGACACCAGGTGAATACCGATCTGCTTCCCCGTCGTGGTCTTAAATACGCCGGTCGCGCCTACGTGATATTTCACGTCACCTGCGCCAAGAACACTGCGCGGGTCCACATCTTCAAATCCGGAAACCACCTGATGAGCGGGCTTGCACGCGGTATGCACCATCACGTTCAGCCGTCCGCGATGACTCATAGCCAGAACGCTCTCCCGCGCCCCGTTTTCTGCCGAGGACTCCAGCAGCGCATCCAACAGAGGAATCAGCGCGGTCACCCCTTCAAGAGAAAACCGCTTCGCTCCCAGGTAGCGTGCCTGCAAAACCTGTTCAAAGAGGTCCGCACGCACCAGCCGCTCGAGTATGTGCCGCTGATCTACCGCAGGCGACGCACCCTCCAGACGCTCCGCAATCCATTCACGCCGCTCCTGCTCCGGCAGATGCATGAATTCCGCGCCCACAGTTCCGCAATAAATTGCACGGGCCTCCTCGGCAGCATCTCCGGTGAGGTTTAGTTCGGCGCGTTTTTCTGGTTCAAAAAAGCCGAGTGGATCGAGATTGGCTTCGTAGAAACCCCAGCGGCGGAACAGCTCAAAAACGCGTTCGCGCTCTGTAAGTCCGCCATTTTTCCCCCCGCCATTAGCAGTTTTCTTGGAGGATTTGGGCGCCTTTGGCGCGCGTTCTTCTTCGAGAGTGGTTCGGTTAGCCATAACTGTTTAATCTTCATTTTGCCACAGATTAAAAGCGTCTGCCGGGCCGGTGCTCAGTGCCTGATAGTTGTTCCTTCCACGAAACGTCCTGAACGGAAATCGCTGCATCTCAGGTACAATAGAGGGGAACAATCTTGCGTAAGAGCGTAGCGATTTTCAGTAATGGCGAAACGAGTTAACCACGCAGTTTAAGGTGTAAGCACAACGATGCCAGTACCTATCTCTCAGATGTGGACGGTAGCCTCGTACGTCCTGAAACAGAAACTTCAGGGACGGAAGCGCTATCCCTTCGTCTTGATGCTGGAACCGCTTTTCCGCTGCAATCTGGCCTGCGCCGGTTGCGGGAAAATTCAATATCCAGCCCATATTTTGAAAAAGGAATTAACGCCCGAAGAATGCTTCAAGGCCGTGGACGAATGCGGCACGCCGATGGTTTCCATCCCCGGCGGCGAACCGCTGATGCATTCGCAAATCGACAAAATTGTCGAGGGCCTGGTAGCGCGCAAAAAATATATTTATCTTTGCACTAACGCGCTGTTGTTAAAGGAGAAGCTGCACCTTTTCAAGCCCAGCAAATATTTAACCTTTTCAGTCCACGTCGACGGCCAACGCGAGCATCACGATTTTTCCGTGTGCCGCGAAGGCGGCTACGATCTGGCCATCGAAGGCGTCCGCGAGGCCGTAAAACAGGGCTTCCGCGTGACTACCAACACTACACTCTTTGACGGCGCTGATCCCAACAGTGTGCGAGCGTTCTTCGACGAAATGATGGAAATAGGCGTAGAGGGCATGATGCTTTCGCCGGGCTATTCGTATGAAAAAGCCCCTGATCAAAGGCATTTCCTGGGCCGCGCACGCACTCGCCGCTTGTTCCGTGCGATTTTGTCGAACCGCAAATCCAGCTGGCAATTCAACCAATCCCCACTATTCTTGGAATTTCTGATGGGCAAGCGCACTTATGCCTGTACCCCATGGGGTATGCCTACCTACAACGTCTTCGGCTGGCAGAAGCCCTGCTATCTTCTGCAGGATGGATACGCCGACACTTTCCAGGAATTGCTGGAAGCTACAGCCTGGCAGAATTACGGGACTGAGTCCGGCAATCCCAAGTGCGCCAATTGCATGGTGCACAGCGGCTACGAAGCCTCCGCCGTGGATCACACCTTTAGCGGTTTGCGCGGCCTATGGGCTACCGCAAAAGCTACGCTCTCCGGCAAGTATGAAGACCCCGACGCGCTCGCGCTTCTCAACGAGCCAAGCAAGCCCGTGCACGCCTACAACCCGCTCGTTCAGATCGATTCGAGTAAGGGTCAACTAACCGAAACTAGAGTCTAGTTGATGACGGAAATTAATCCCGACAAACTGGAAGTCGCTCCTGGTACAGTCCACGAAGGCATCGAAGGCTGGGTGCCCGAACTCGACACCGACGACGACACTCGCGTGGCCCTCGAAAAGGCTTTTGATTATCGCGGCGATGTTACCTTGACACTGAAAAGCGGCAGCAAAGTCGAAGGCTATATCTTTGATCGCGTAGCAGGCTCTTCTCTTGCGACCAGTTTTGTTCGGCTTCTTCCAAAAACTTCCAATGAACGCCTCAAGATTTGTTATGCCGATATATCGGCGCTCGCCTTCACAGGCCGAGACACCGCGGCGGGGAAAAGTTTTGAGGCCTGGATTCGCAAATATTGGGAGAAAAAGGCCGCTGGTGAAGGTAATCTAAACCTTCAGCCGGAATCGCTCGAGTAACGATCCAGGCAGTTTTACCTCCGCCTTGAGCTAGGTAAGTCATTTTAATTCTGCAATATACGCCGGTTTTTGGAGGCTTTTAGGCATCTGTAGGGTGCTAGACAATTCGCCTCTTTTGTAGTAATATGGCCAAGTGATCGAGTTCGTCCCTCGGCCCGAGACGGCTTGAGGCGACGGTTTTAGCCTACCTGGTTCAGGCGTGGATTATCCGGACCGAGCCATTCGAACGAAAACCCAAGGAGGACACAGTGCAGGCGATGCAGGAAGGTCAAACCATTAAGCACGACGTTTACGGTCTGGGAATTGTGACCGCTTCGGATATGGAGCGCACTTCGGTAGACTTCGACGATCACGGCCCTAAGCTCTTTGTCACCAGTATTATGACCGCCGAGCTGATTGGTGAAGCGCCCGCGACTCCCCCCAAGACCAAGCGTCGCCGCAAAGCCTCGACAGCAGCAAAAGCCGCCAAGAAAGCTGCAGCGGCCGCCGCAGCTAGCCACGCGTAATTTTATCGCTGAATTTTTTCGTCCATCAGTTTTTAGGGCGCCCTCGAATGAGGGCGTTTTTTATTTGCGGTAACTCAGTAAGCAGGTCGTATTTGGAGGCGAGCTTTGGTCTTGATCGGTTAAGGGAATCAATATTTTTAACTAAGCTTTATGCGCGGATTCAGTTTGTTCAAACGCGTGATACGAAGACCGCACCAGCGGCCCGGCCTCAACATGCTTGAAACCCATAGCCTCGCCGCGAATCTTAAATTCCGCGAATTCGTCCGGATGCACATAGCGCACCACCGGAAGATGTTCGCGGGTGGGCTGCAGATATTGTCCCAGCGTCAAAATATTCGTGCCCTGCGCGGCCAAATCCTGCATAGTCGCGAGTACTTCATCTTTTTCCTCGCCCAAGCCCAGCATTAATCCGGTCTTGGTAGGAACCTCGGGATGCGCCGTTTTCGCGCGTTTCAACAATTCCAGCGACCGTTCATATAGGGCGCCCTTGCGAACCTGCCGATACAACCGCGGAACCGTTTCGGTATTGTGGTTCAACACATCGGGACGCGTCGCCAGGACAATATTTAGCGCGTCCCAGTTACCGCGAAAATCTGGAATCAAAACTTCCACTTTGCAGCCCGGCACTCGGCGACGAATCTCTTCGATGGTGCGGGCAAAAATTTGCGCCCCGCCATCCGGCTGATCGTCGCGATTCACAGAAGTGACCACCGCATACCGTAAGCCCATTTTTGATACTGCTTCCGCAACGCGTAGAGGTTCGTTCTCATCGGGCGGGCCTGCGGGCTTGCCGGACGGCACAGCGCAAAATCCACAGGCCCGCGTGCAGATATCTCCTAGGATCATGAATGTCGCCGTCCCATGTTCCCAGCATTCACCCATGTTGGGGCACCGCGCACTCTCACACACGGTATGCAATTCGAGCGTACGCATGATGCGCTTCAAATCCTGGTAGCGCTGGCCGCCAAAAAACTTAACGCGCAGCCACTCAGGCCGCGAGTGGCCTGCAGGCGCTATCGGTGGCGGCGCAGCAGGATTGGAAAGAATGTTAAAGGGTGCAGCCATTAGACAGGTTCGAGGCTATTTTACACGCTGAACCAGAAAAGCGCCAAAGCTAGCAGAGTTAGAGCGGCTGGCGGGAAGACCGAACAAAATCTCGCAAGGTCGTAACGTTAGGACCGTAAGCGCCGATCCGCCCGGCGTCCACCGGAAGCCCTAGGCTTTCCGCCAGATCTAGATCCAAACCAGCATCGTCCAACTCAGATAGGCTGAATCCCGCTGCAGGCAAAACCCGATTGATGCCCGTCGGATAGATAGGCCGAGGCGGGCGATGACGCTGCCAAGGCCGGCGCGCCAGCTCGTAAAATTGCTTCCAATCGCGTTTGTGCCAGGTGGTCATTTGCTCTTGCGGTCCGTTACTTTCCCTAGCTTCGTTACTTAATCTCGTTATCAATATTGTTAGATACGTCTTGATTCAACCGTTTGGATGCATCTCTCGCAGTTTGGGTTCCTCCCTCTGTGTAAAATCCGTGTAAAGCCGTATCCAGAGGGAAGCCCAAAACAAAGTCGAGCTACTGATATACTTCACATTCTTCCCCCGCAATGCAGTTTCTTTCCCCATTGTTTCAAACCCGTCATTAGTGGATTTGTTTCGTTCGCGAAGCAAATCAGCGGGAGCCTGTAGAAACCGATAGAAGCCATTTTATTACGATAAGTTGCACCGAGGATCCTGTAGGAATTACCAGGGGCCACTGTATTTGTGAGGATTACACCGAAGAAAATCAGATTCGCGACAAGCGTGTTATGACTGCGAGAGAGTTAGCAGTGGCAGCTTGAACCTTGTTCGGGTAACTTTAAGGCACAAAGGTTGTGCAGGACGCATGGACTACAGCAGGAAGAACGACTTGCGGCGTTACAGCACAACAAACGCTCAGGATTTCAAGAGGGACTAACTTACCAGCGATTGCCCCGGTCACCGCGGTCTCCGCCCCGATCACCTCTATCACCACCACGGCCGCCACCACCACCGCGCCCACCACCGCCACCGTGGCCGCCTCGTCCGCCGCCATAACCGCCGCCGCCCCCGCCTGGACGCCCGCCCCCACCGCCGCTCCCACGTTCAGCTTGCGGCCGTGCTTCGTTCACCACCAGGTTGCGCCCGCCAAAGTTCTGGCCATTGAGGGAGTTCACAGCGCGATCGGCGTCTTCGTCATTGTTCACTTCCACAAACGCGAACCCGCGCGATTGTCCGGTGAACCGGTCGCGAATCAGGTTAACACCTGAAGGAGTTACACCAACTTGAGAGAACCACTCGTTGAGCTGATCTTCTGTAGCCGAAAACGGAAGGTTACCGATATAGAGCTTCTTCACCTGGGCACTCCTTCTTTCCGGAATCCCACTACGAGTCGCGGAGCGCACTGAAGAAACATCCGTACCAGGGTAGTCGTAAGACCGGGCCACCGGGGACGCAGATTGTGACTTCAGCGGTCAGGGGAATCCTCTCCAATAATTACCCGTTTTGCAACCGGAATGATTTTGTTCGCGCGATCTCTTTCTTTGCTCCTTCATTTTCTGCGTCAACACAAAACCTGACCGCAAATCTTCAACCCATCACGTACGGTAGCTGGCGTTAATGCGAACATATTCTGCGGTGAAATCACACGTCCAGTAGCGGGCAATGGCGTTACCGGCACGCATATTCACAATGATTGGGACGTGTTTGGCGAGCAGCCGGTTACTTGCCGCGCGCTCATTGAAGTTCAGAGGCTGGCCGCGGCGTAACACCGGAATACCTGCCATGTGAATATCTACGCGCAACGGATCGAAGTTGACCCCCGCGCGCCCGGCCGCCGCAAAAATGCGCCCCCAATTCGGATCGCCTCCGGCAAACGCGGTTTTCACTAATGGTGAAGTAGCGATCGTCTCGGCGATGCGTCGCGCCGCGCTTTCGCTTTTGGCGCCTCGAACTTCGATTTCAACCACCCGCTGTGCGCCCTCGCCGTCGGCAACAATTTGTAGCGCCAGCGAACGACAGACGTCTTCGAGCGCCGCGGTGAACGCTCGATGAGCCGCCGACGCCGATTTAACGCTCGGAGCACCGGCAGCGCCGTTGGCCAACACCAACAATGTGTCGTTGGTAGAAGTATCCCCGTCGACCGAGATGGAGTTGAAGGTTCGCGAGGTAACATCACGCAATGTCTTCTGCAGTAGCCCGGGAGCGATAGTCGCGTCAGTGACCACGAAAGCCAACATGGTGGCCATGTTGGGATGAATCATTCCTGCGCCCTTGGCGCAGCCGACGAAATGGATCCTCTTGCCGGACATTTTAAAAGACGCCGCCGCCGTCTTTGGCCGCGTATCGGTGGTGCAGATCGCCAGCGATAGCTCCGCAAACGAACGCGCTGAGGGACGTCGGTGCCGCGCAATCACCGGCAGCGCACGCAATATTTTGTCGAGCGGCAGCGGCACGCCGATCACACCCGTAGAGCACACAAAAAGTTCTTCCGGCTGGCAGCCCAAACGCTTGGCCGCTTCGGCCACCGTGCGTTCCGCTGCAGCGTGGCCGGCAGTCCCCGTGGCGCAATTGGCGTTGCCGGCGTTCACCACCACGCCGCGCATGCGGCCGTTGGACTTACGCAGATTTTCTTTGGAAATAAGTACGGGCGCTGCCACCACGAGGTTTTGCGTGAAAACTGCGGCAGCGGAAGCAGGTTCATCGCTGCACAGTATCCCAAGGTCCAGCGCGCCTGTTTTTTTTAAACCGCATGCGGTGGCCGCGAAACGAAAACCATGCGGTAATGAGGCTTCGGAAAGCGCGTGTTTCATTGCAGGGAGGTCAGCTGCGTGAGCTCGAGGCTCCCGGAAGAGGCCTCCGATCCTCCGCTACAATTGCAGATGTTTCTTGCATACTGCTTGCTGTCGCTGTCATGGCTTGGCTCCCAGTTTAGTTAGTTTGTTTTCTAATTCCTTACAAGCTTCTCGAACGGATTCGCGCGCCGTGCCGCCAGGCACTGATTTGGAAGCCAAAGCCGCTTCCACATTCAACCCATCAGAAAAATCATCCTCGAACGCCGACGAAAGCTTTTTTAACTCCGACAGCGGAAGTTCCGTCCATTTTTTATTGTCGCGCTCGGCCTGGCTCAACAGTTTCCCCACAATATCGTGTGCCTGCCGGAACGGCATTCCCTTCAGCACCAGGTAATCCGCAGCTTCGGTAGCCAGCAATGCGCTGTTAGACGCGACACAATTTAATTTGTCCTCGCGAAATTTCGTCGCGCTTAACGCCCCGGTCGCCACCGCAAGCATCGCCGCGACTTGATCATGAGCGGCGAACAGCGCTTCCTTGTCTTCCTGCAGATCACGCTGGTAGCCACTTGGCAGCCCTTTCAGCGTTGTGAGCAGGCCAACCAGCGCCCCTGTAATGCGGCCCGTCTTGCCGCGTATGAGCTCCCAGGCGTCGGGGTTTTTTTTCTGCGGCATCAAACTGCTGCCTGTCGAAAATTCATCGGGCAGTACGACATAACCAAATTCCTGGGACGCAAACAACACGAAATCTTCAGCCAGCTGCGACAGATGAGTGGAAATCCCCGCCAACGCGAAAAGATAATCCAGCGCAAAGTCGCGATCGCTGACCGTATCCAAACTGTTCGCCGTGATCCGCGAAAAACCAAGCTCGCGTGCGATCGCTTCGCGGTCAATCGGAAATGAACAACCCGCTAACGCCCCCGAGCCCATAGGGCAAGCATCAGCGCTCGCCGCCGCGCTTTCTAATCGCGGAATATCTCGGAGGAACGCTTCCGCATGAGCCAACAAAAAATGTGAAAGCAAAATGGGCTGCGCGTGCTGCATGTGTGTCATGCCCGCCATCGGCAGATGCAAATTTGCCTTTGCCAGCGCGACAAATGCAGCAGCCAATTTCGCGATAGCCATCTTGATTTGCGCCGCCGCGTCTTTGACGAACAGGCGAAAATCCGTGGCCACCAATTCATTTCGACTGCGGCCAGTATGCAATTTCCATCCCAGCGCACTTAACTCTTCGACGAGCGCCTTCTCCACAAAGTGATGCACATCTTCAGCATCCGATGACTCGAGGAACGCTGTATCTTTCTGCGCGCGCTCCGCAATTCGATCGAGCGCCGCGAGCGTTTGCCGGACTTCTTCGGCGATGAGTATTCCCGCGCCCTGCAGCGCCCTGGCCCATGCGCGATCCACCGCCAATTCGTAAGGCAGTAAACGCCGGTCAAACGCAAAGGACCCCTGGAATGCGTCGAAGTCCGCATTCGGCGCGCGTTCAAAGCGCCCGCCCCACAGCCGGTCATCCTTGCGTTCAGTCATTTTTGTCGTTTCCGTTGCGCTCGCCAAATCATGCATCCTGAAAATCCATTACAGCACTCTTCAATTTCCGCCTTCAGCCTTTGCTTTCGGCCTTACGGTAACTGGCAACGCAAAAAGATTGATGAACCCTTCGGCATCTTTGGGGTTATACCGTCCCATGGTGAAGCTCGCCAGGTCCGTGCGGTACAGCGAGAACGGCGAAACTCTCTTGGTGACCTTGAGATTGCCTTTCCACAATTTCAATCCCACCGTTCCGGTCACATTCCGCTGCGACACATTAAAAAATCCATCCAGCGCAGCGCGCAGCGGCGAAAACCACAGCCCGTAGTAAACCAACTCCGCATACCGCAACGACAATGCCTGCTGGAAATGCGCCGTTTCGCGGTCGACGGTAAGCGTTTCCAACTCACGATGCGCGGTGACCAGCAGCGTTCCCCCAGGCGTCTCATACGCTCCGCGAGACTTCATGCCCACCAGGCGGTTTTCGACAATGTCCGTGCGGCCGATGCCATGCTTCGCGGCAATTTCGTTTAGAGTATTCAACAACTCCACCGGCCCCAGCTTGGTGCCGTTCACCGAAACAGGCGTGCCCGCTTCAAATCCAACTTCCACCTCTTCAGCTTTATCTGGAGCGTTTTGCGGAGACGCGATCCATTGCCACATCGCTTCATTAGGCGAATTCGCTGGATCTTCCAGCTCGCCTCCCTCGTGGCTGAGGTGCCAGATATTACGATCGCGGCTGTAAATATTTTTTTTGCTCTGCTCCACCTGCACATTGTGCTTCTGCGCGTACGCGATGGCGTCTTCGCGAGAATCAATATCCCATTCACGCCAGGGAGCTATGATTTGCACATTCGGAGCGATGGCCTTGTAGGCCAGCTCAAACCGCACCTGGTCGTTCCCTTTTCCAGTGCAACCGTGTGAGAGTCCGTCGGCTCCAAGTTGTAATGCGACTTCAGCTTGCCGCTTGGCAATCACGGGACGCGCCATTGAGGTGCCCAGCAAATAGGTATGCTCGTACACCGCGCCAGCTCTCAAAGTCGGCCAGATATAATCGCGGACAAATTCTTCGCGCAGATCTTCCACCACTGCCGTTGAAGCCCCGGTGGCGAGAGCCTTTTTGCGCGCCGCCTCCAGGTCTTCCTGCTGACCGACGTCTCCAATCACCGCGATGACTTCGCAACCGTAACTTTCTTTAAGCCACGGAATAATGATGGAGGTGTCCAGCCCCCCGGAATACGCGAGTACGACCTTCTTCGGTTTTGATTTCTCTTTATTCACAACTTCCTCTTTCCAAAAAACAAATCGATAATCGTTATCGCGAGAATTCGGCACACACTAATATCGTGAAAAGTTCTAACACTTTGGACTTTATATCGCTAATGAATATGTGTTCACTGGGCCAAATGGCGGTGTAAATGGCGCGTTCGCTAACTAAACAGCGTGTGCAGAATAGCTTTCTGCGCGTACATGCGATTTTCGGATTGGTCCAGCACCACTGACTGCGGGCCATCAAGAACTTCTGACGTGACTTCGTGATTGCGGTGCGCCGGAAGACAGTGCAGGAATAGTGCGTCGGGCGCGGCCAGCGACATCAGCTCCGCATTGACCTGATACGCCCGAAACACGCTTTCCCGCACATCTCCTTCCGCTTCAAAGCCCATGCTGGTCCAGGCATCAGTGTAAACACCCTGAGCGCCGCCGACGGCCTCGCGCGGATCAGTGAACAATTCGATTTTCGCGCGCGTTTCTCGAGCGACTTTCTTCGCTTCCTGAATCACTTCACGCGCCGGCGTGTAACCGGCTGGCGTTGCAATACGCAGGTGAACGCCCAGCCGCGCGGCCAAAAATATCAACGAATTGCACACATTATTTCCGTCGCCGACGTAGGCCAACTTGAAACCGCGCAGCGATCCGGTCTTCTCTTCAATGGTCATAAAATCGGCCAGTGCTTGGCACGGATGATATTTGTCGGAAAGCGCATTGATTACCGGGATTTCGGTATTGGCCGCGAGCTCTTCCAGCACGCGTTGTTCGTAAACGCGCGCCACTATCCCATGCACCCAGCGCTCCAGGTTGCGCGCCACATCTGAAATGCATTCGCGTTCACCGAGGCGCGCTTGCGTATGATCGAGAAAAATTACCGAGCCGCCCATGCTCTGGATGCCCACTTCAAAAGTCACCCGTGTGCGCAACGAGGGCTTTTCAAAAATCAGCGCTAGGAATTTGCCGCGCAGTATGGAAGCGTAAGGGCCCGAATTCGCCTTGATATCCGCGGCGAGATGCAATAATTCGCGCGTCTGCGGCGGGTTCCACTCGGCTCCCGTGAGCAAATCAGGTGTCAATAAAATAGGTGCAGCTAACATCGTCGCGGTCATAGTTTCACCTTGCGGTAGCGTATTTATTTGATGGTTTGGTAACAGGCCCAGTGTTTTCAGCCGCTGCGGGTTTTTCTGAAACGGCGGCTAATACGACGCTAAACAATTTGAGGAACTCGCGAATTTGCGCGCGCGTGACAATAAACGGCGGCAACAGGCGCAGGATGTGATCGTGCGTGCAGTTAACCAACAGCCCACGCTTCGCGGCTTCCGCGACGAAAGGCGCGCCTTCCATCGAAAGATGAACGCCGACCATCAACCCTTCAGCGCGCACCTCGCGTATAAAATCAAATTTTGCGGCTAACGCCTGCAAGCCGGTATTCAATTCTTCGCCGCGGCTCCGAACGTTCTCTAATAATTTCTCATCCTCGATAATTTGCAGGCATTCCAACGCTACGGCGCAAACCAAAGGTCCGCCGCCGAACGTAGTTCCATGGAGTCCCGGGGAAATATAGGACGCCACCTTGTCGGTCGCTAAAATCGCGCCCAAGGGCAAGCCCGCGGCCAGCGGCTTGGCTATCACCGCGATATCCGGTTTGGATGTGAGCCGCTGATACGCGAAATAGCGTCCGGTGCGTCCCAGCCCGCATTGAATTTCGTCCGCGATCATAAGCGCGCCATGCTCCGTGGCCAGCGCCCGAGCGCGATTCCAGAATGATTCGCTGACCGGGTAAATGCCGCCTTCCCCCTGGACCGTTTCGATCAAAATACCGCAGACTGAATCATTGAATTTCGCTTCCAGGTCCGCCACGTCATTGAAGCGCAGGAATTCAACGCCAGGGACAACCGGGGCGAAGGGTAGGCGGTATTTCTCAGTCGCGGTAACGCTGATTGCGCCATAAGTGCGCCCGTGAAATGAGTTCTCCAGCGCCAGAAAGCGATGCTTGCGCGCGGGTTGCCCTGTCGCGTCCTGTGGCGTTCGCGCACATAACCGCGCAAGTTTCATAGCGCCGTCGATGGCTTCCGTACCGCTATTGCAAAAAAATACCCGCTCGAGGCCCGACCACTCCGCAAGCTTGCGTGCCAGCGGACCCTGATACGCATTGTGATAGAGATTTGAAAAATGAATGGCGCGCGCCGCTTCGCGACGAATCACCTTAACAATTCTGGGATGGCCGTGGCCCAAAGCGTTGACGGCGATCCCGCCAAGAAAATCGAGATATTTTTTCCCAGCTGCGTCAAATACATAACAACCCTTGCCTCGTTCCAACACGAACGGCTGCCGCTGGTAGGTTGGCAGCAGAAATTTTTCAGCGTCAGCCACGCGAGAATCGCTCTTCGCGCCACCGAGGGTCTTCATTCTGCCGTGCTGGGGAAGGTGCGCGTTCAGCGATCCAGCCGATTTTTTGGGAGCATTGCGCATCACGCCGCCGATAGCGCGGTTTGCGCGGAATTACGGGGTTCACGCATAACCAGCGTGCCAGGAACGCCCGGACCACTGGATACTTCCTGACGGCCGCGATTTTCCGTTGAACGCGATGCCAACAGCAGGGCATCCGGCTCCGTGCCGCCCACGATGCGAACTTCGCGAACGCCGCCTTCAATCGCGCGTTTAGCGGCTTCCAGCTTCAAAACCATCCCGCCGGAGACGACGCGGCACTGCACCAATCTCTCGATCTCTTCGCAACTGACCGCGGAGAGTACCCTTTCGCCATCCAGTACGCCGGCAACGTCTGTTAAATAAATCAATTGGTCGGCGCCGATAAATTCCGCGCAGGCCGCCGCCATATGGTCGGCATTGATGTTGTACAGCTCGTTGTCGGCACCCAAGCCAAGGCATGGCGCGACCGGCACTAGTCCATCTTTCCACAACGATTCGATGAACTGTGTATTCATGCCGGTCAGATAACCGACGTAGCCCAGGCCACCCTCTACTTCGTTGTGCATCATGGGGTCGGCGGTAAAACACCGCGCATCCGCGGCGGAAATTCCCACGGCGGGCTGGCCTTCCGCTGAAATAGCGGCAGAAACTTTTTTGTTCAGTATCCCCGCAAAAACCATGACCGCTACGTCGCGCGATTCGCGATCCGTTACTCGCAGCCCGCCAACGAATTTGCTCTCAATACCCATGCGCTTTAGCGTCGCGGTAAAAAGGCCTCCGCCCCCATGGACAACGAGTATCTGATGCCCGTCCTTCGCCAGCGCCGCGACCTGGCTCGCCAGGGTGCGCACCGTCTGGTCCTCTTCGAGTAGTGCTCCGGCTAACTTGATCACGATTCTCATTGCAGTGCGGTGTGCTCCTCTATCCCTAGCATGTGATTGAAATTTTGAACCGCCTGGCCGGCTGCGCCTTTGCCCAGATTGTCCAGGCAGGAAACAATCACCAAGCGTCGTCCGCTTTTATCGAGCGCAAACCCGATGTCACAGAAATTTGTATGCGCCACGTGTTGTAACTCGGGCAGCGATCCCGCGCGCCATATACGCACCATCGACCGCCCGGCATAAAACTTTCGATACAGCGCCTCAACTCCTTCGCGGCTATGGCTCGCGTCCAGGGTGACGTAAATGGTCGACAGAATTCCCCGGCTGATCGGCAACAAATGCGTCGAAAACACCACTTGCGATTCATCCAGGCCGGTATGCTCCAGGATTTCCGGCGTGTGCCGGTGCGAAAAAAGATTGTAGGCTTTGAAATTCTCGTCTACCTCGACGAACTGCAAATCGCGCCGCAATTCCTTCCCCGCCCCGCTGGCGCCCGATTTGCAATCGCAAACCACGCTGCTTCCTGCCGCGATCCAATTGGCGTCTGTCAGCGGGCGCAGCGCCAGAATCACGCTGGTTGCATAGCACCCGGGGTTGGCGACGATGCGCGCATCTTTTATTTGCGGTCCGTAAATCTCCGGCACTCCATAAGCCGCTTCGCTCAGTAATTCCGTTGGCGCAGCCGGTAATTTGTACCAATCCTCGAACGTTTCACCCGAATGGAATCGAAACGCTCCGCTTAAATCCACCACCCGCAGTCCCGCTTCCACTAACGTGGGGACCAGTTCCGCCGATACGTCATGGGGCGTGGCTAAAAAAGCCACGCCTGCTTTGCTGGCCGTTATGGCCTCCAATGAGAAAGTTTGCAGCGGAGCGTCGCCACGTCCGCGCAATTGCGGGAAAAGTTCGTCCAGACACTTTGCACCCTGGGTATCCCGCATATAGAACGTCGAAGACTTTACGGCCGGATGGCGCACCAATATCCGCGCGAGCTCGAAGCCCGTGTATCCCGTAACGCCCACCACCGCGATGTGATTGAGATTTCTCATTTCATCAAAGATTCGATGCGTCGTTGTAGCGATTCGCGACTCTTTTTATTTGGGGTAATGATCAGCACCGTATCGTCGCCCGCGATCGTACCGGCGATCTCCGGGAATTTGGCTCCGTCAACCGCCGCGGCTAATGGCTGCGCTCCGCTGGGCGGCGTCTTCAGCACCAGCAGATTTTCGGCTGGCCGGATATCCAGCAAAAATTCACCCAACGCCCGGGCCAGCGGACGCTCGGTTGCTTGATCTTCGGGAAGAGCGGAAGCAGATTTGTAACCACGCTGCGTTTTGATTAGCCGAAGTTCTTGGATGTCGCGAGACAGTGTGGCTTGCGTCACGCGCAACCGTTGTGCGGCGAGTCTCCGGCGCAAATCTTCCTGATTGGCGATGGAGCCGTCACTCACCAGCCGAAGTATTTGACCATGACGAAATGTTTTGCCTGCGCTCACCGTACCCTCAAACACAAATATACAGCCTACTGTATTTTTATACAGTCGTTGGGCGCGCGCGTCAACGCTTTTATGGATTTCTTGGTGTGTCAACTGTTCGAACGGAGGAGGGGCAGAACTGGTCCGCCGGGCAGTGGTGTAGTATTCGTCGCACTGTCCCGACACACACTGGATTTTATGTGCGCAGGATGTTACCTATCATAAACGGCATCTTGGCGCGCTATGACCAACGCTTGCGAAATCACCGGCTGCAAAACGGAGGTTCCCCCTGCTCTGCGCGAGGACCAGGTTTGCGTACTGCATTTTACTTTGTCGGTGGAAAATAGTTGTGCTGGCATGCGACGCGAAACGGCATTAGGCAATGCGCCGCACGAACGACAGCGTGAAATCATGAAATTCATCGCCGAACACGGCGAACGCCTGGCCCGCGTGGCCACCAGCGGTTTGCCGCTTACCGATGATCTGAAAGCCCGCATTCTTAGTACTTTCCTCACGCTCATGAACCTGCGCGAGAATCTCGACCGTTCCAATATGCGCAGCTCGTTCGGGCGCACCAGCCAATTGTTGCGCTAGTTCCGCGCACTACATGCCTTGAAAAACCACAGCTCCGTTGCATTTTGTTTACATTTGGCGGCTTGACGCGACCTATACCGCGAGAGACCATACTTATAGCTTCGGAGCGCTGCCAAGCTCGAAGTTGCAGCGCACCCAGCAGGGGCCACTCATGACTCTCCGTACTTTCTTCCGTATCTCTTCCATGGTGATCGTCGCTGTTTTCGGTGTTGGACTTCATCCTATTTATACCGCGGCCAGCCACGCACGCATCATCAGACTGAGCCTGGTGCAGGGCGATGTGCGAATTCTTCACGACTCCAAGGGCGACCCGCTGGCCAACGATAAGGCTCCTTGGGAACGAGCCGTATTGAATCTCCCTATTCGTCAGCACGATGTCTTGGCTACCGATAATGGCCGCGCCGAAGTGGAATTCGAGAATGGCGCGATGGCTTTTATAAACGAAAATTCGGTGCTTGAATTTTTTGATCTGTCTCTCGACGACGGTTCTCTCACCACTCGGCTTATTCTTCGTCAAGGTACCGGATCCTTTTATGTGAACCCGGCGCACGACGATTATTTCAGCGTTAGCGGCGGCGATTTCACCGCGGAAGCGGCGGGCCGGGCAAATTTTCGCATGGACAATTTCGATGACGGCAGCGCGGTAGCGGTCAGCAAGGGCCAAGTGTCGGTAGTACATAAGAACGACAACAAACTTCTGGTGAAGGGCCAATCCTTCACCATGTCCGCGGGCGCCGCCACCGGCACCGTCGAAAGCGCTCCGCAAGGTGACGACTTTGATCATTGGGTCTCAGGGCGTGAAGATAGCGTAGTCACTGCCACCAATGCGGCGATGCAATATTCCAATACTTCTTCATATGTTTCGGGATTTGGCGATCTGTACACCTACGGCGGTTTTTATCCCATCGGGGGACTGGGCTACGGATGGCAACCATATGGGGTTGGCATTGGCTGGTCACCGTTCGACTGCGGCAACTGGTTTTATGGGTCCCAATTTGGATGGTCTTTTATTGGAAATCAGCCATGGGGTTGGCTGCCTTACCACTATGGTGGTTGGCTTTTCCAACCGGGGATCGGTTGGCTGTGGACTCCGACGGGATTCGGCAACGGCAGGGTGCCTGTCAAATTCCATCCGGTTACGGCGACGTTTGTGCGTTCGGGCAGCACCGTAGCAATGGTTCCCACGAATCCGCTGGATCACGGCAGCAAGACGCCGCTAAATCTGGCACACGTCATGCCGGTGACGCCGGGCAACGGTGTGCCACAGACTTCAACTGGGGCTAATTGGAAAGTTGTAAAAGAAGTTCCGGCTGAGACTTTCGTTTCGCATGCAACTCCGGCAAGCGTTCCTGCTCGCAGCACGCGCACTTTCAGTGCCGCTGGCCCTTCGATGCATTCCACCCATAGTTCAACCATCGCCTACGATGCTACAGAGCATCGTTTTGTGAATAGCAATGGGAATGCGAGCCCGGCGGCACCGGTTGCGTCAGGGCCCACTGCGTCAACCCCCACGCCAACGATGGCAGCGCGAGGTTCATCAACTGTCGCCTCCGCTTCGGTCGCTCGCACTGCGAACATAGAGAGGCAAGTACGGACGATGCCCTCGGCGTCAGCCCGTATAGCATCACCGCCGCCCGCTACTAGATCCTTCGCAAGTACTCGCGGAAGCGTTTTTGCGTCCGGCTCCGGTGGTCGGGGGACAAGCTCGGTAACGTCTACTCGTTCACCGTCAACCGGTTCTCGCGGCGCCACCATGTCTGGCGGCGGCCGTCACTAGTTTGGCGAAATAACTAAGCAAAGGACGGCCGGATTTTCGGCCGTCCTTTTTTGTCGTTGTCCGCTACTGATCACCAGAAAACCATTCCCGCATATCCCACTACGGCGGAAGGATCTCCTGACCGGTCAGCTGACGTAGCATAGCGAATCAATTCCGCGCTGCTGGCTTTCAATACCTGTAATGCCGTGAGCATTGCGACCGCTGGTCCCAATCCGCACATGGAAATTTCTTCCCTCCGACAGACATCGTATAAGCCACGCGCATCCATGCTCAACAATTGTTCAACGGCCTTGCGGTCTTTCACGCGGGTTGTAGCATCATCCTCGTAATGATTCAGGTCAGAACTGGTTACTAACAAAATTTCATGTTTTTCCGGTGCGAGCACATCACCAATCGCTTCTCCCACCGTTACCAAAGTTTCAAAATGCGCGGTTCCCAGCGCGATGGGCACGAACTGAAAATCTGGATTGAGCACTTGCAGGAACGGAATCTCAACTTCCAAAGAGTGTTCTTTGCTGTGGGCCACAGCATCTTCGGTTAGCAGCGGGCACGCTGCTCTGAGTTTTTCGGCCAACTTATAGTCGATTTCAGCATCACCTAACGGCGTACGCCACGTACCATTTGAAACAATAGCGGCGGGCGAACCCGGTGGGCGATGCCTAACTCCCAGTATCACAACTTTTTTCGGTATGCGGAGGCTAGAAAAAACGGCGCCCGCGACGTGCCCGGAAAACATCAAACCGGCGTGCGGCACCAAGCAGGACTTTACGTTGCGAGCCGCGGTTGCCTGTTTTGAGGTGACGTACTCGTTAATCTGAGCGGACAATTCAGCGGGATCGGAAGGATAAAAACGGCCGGCAACGGCGGGAAGACGAACCATTTTTCTTGCGAATTACAGGGCTTTAGAAGGTTTCCCTTTGACCTTAATCACTTGGAGGCTGGCGGGATCGTAGAGCAGCGTTATTTTGTCACCGTATTGATAACCGCCCTTATCGACAATTGCCTGCATCTTGGCGGCGGCTTGAGGCGAGAGAGCAAAAGTCTGTATCGCCATATCGTTGCCCTTGGCGCGTACGGTGATCTGCGCGACATTCGCATTCATGACGTAGCCTTCAAATTTGCTTAATCCCGTTGGTTTCGGTTTTACTGCGTTCACCACGATCGGTACCGCGGTATCCAGCACAATGGGTACAACTGTCGCGGGAGTCTGCGCCTGGGCGCGCGGGCACACTACCGTCGCGGCGAACGCCAGTGGCAACGCGAATCCGGCCAGTTTAGCCAAACTTTTCATTCCATTTCATCCGTGGCGATCCGCAAAGATTTCAGGAAGCGCACATCCTGCGGGGTCATCGACAGCCGCGCGGGAATTTTCTTGTTCCCGTCGCCTTCTTCCAGGAACGAATCCTGATCCACCTGAATGCGCAGCGATTCCAGGAAGCGACGATCCTGAGTGGTCAAGGACGTGGTCTCCCCCGAAGCGGCATCGCGCTTCGCCAAGCCGATGGTGGCATCCAGCTTCAACACGATGTCGTAGCCGTGCGCACGCACTCCCGCAATCGCGCCGGTAATGCGGTCAGAGTCGGACACCGTATCGTTGATCGCGTGTCCCAGTTCGCGGAGCAAGTTCTTCAGGTGATCGTCTAGTTGCAAGGAGGTTCTCCCCTACTCTTCGGCCATTTTAGGCCCACGTTAAGTTGGATACAAGTGAGCTTCGGATTGTTGTCTCCAATGCGTTCACAGGTCTTTGGAGCAGTTTTGGGGGAACTTTTGGGGAAGTCAGGACGACCTGCTTGCCGCCAGTATTCAAGCGGCCACATGGGGCGAATGCTATTTTACGCTAAGATACAAGCATGTCTTCCGCAGCAAGCTTGCCAGGGGCGCAAATAAAAAGAGGCGGGTTCAGCCGCTTGTGGCGCACGCTCAAGCAGCTTTTTCATGAAGTCGTGGGCGCAATTTTCGCGGTGTTGGCATTCGCGTGGATGAACGCCGCGATTCGCGCCTGGTCCCGTGACGCCGCTTATTGGTTGGTAGCCATCGCAGCTTTAGTTGGCGGGCTATTTTTGTTTTTCGCGTTTACGTCGTTTCAGCGCGCGCGCAGAATTTAGCTGCCCGCAAATGATTTGCACGAAATCGATAATTTATGTCCGATTCTAATTCCAAACCACCTGCGCCCGCGGGTCACCGCGCACCGCGTAGAGAAAAGTTCACCACGCTCTCAGGTTTGCCGCTCGAGACGCTGTATACCGCTGAAGATTTGGCTTCCCAGAATCCCGAAAAGACCATCGGCTACCCCGGCGAATTTCCCTACACTCGCGGAATTTATCCCACGATGTATCGCGGGCGCTTCTGGACCATGCGCCAGTATGCGGGTTTCGCCAGCGCCGCGGAGTCCAATGAGCGGTACCGCTATCTCCTTGGCAAAGGGCAGATAGGACTTTCCGTAGCCTTCGATTTGCCCACGCAAATCGGGATGGATTCCGATCACCCGCTCGCTCAAGGCGAGGTAGGCAAAGGCGGGGTGGCCATTGATTCCATCGAAGACATGGAAATTCTCTTCGACCGTATCCCGCTTGAAAAAGTATCCACGTCGATGACCATCAACTCCACCGCCGCAATTCTCCTTTGCCTTTACGTGGCGGTTGCAAAAAAGCAAGGCGCTAACCTTGCCAAGCTTTCAGGCACGGCGCAGAACGACATTCTCAAGGAATATATTGCGCGCGGAACGTACATCTATCCAGTTCGTTCGGCCATGCGCATCGTCACCGATATTTTTTCCTGGTGTAGCAAGCATCTTCCCAAGTGGAACACTATCTCTATCAGCGGTTATCACATTCGTGAGGCTGGCTCGACGGCCATCCAGGAAGTCGCTTTCACGCTGGGCGACGGCATGGCTTATGTGCAAGCTGCCCTTGATGCGGGACTGAACGTCGATGATTTCGCGCCGCAGCTATCTTTCTTCTTCAACGCGCACAATGATCTGCTGGAAGAAATCGCCAAGTTCCGCGCGGCCCGGCGCCTCTGGGCACGCATTATGCGCGATCGATTTTATGCAAAAGACCCACGCTCGTGGCTGTTGCGTTTTCACGCGCAGACGGCCGGGTCTTCGCTGACCGCACAGCAGCCCGAAAATAATATTGTGCGCGTAGCGATTCAGGCTTTGGCCGCGGTGCTGGGCGGGTGCCAGTCGCTGCACACCAACTCGCTGGACGAAGCGCTGGCGCTGCCCACTGAGGACGCTGCGTTGATCGCGCTGCGCACGCAACAGATCATCGCGCACGAAACCGGCGTCACCAATACCATCGATCCAGTGGCGGGCTCTTACGCCATCGAGCAGTTGACCAACGAAATAGAGGCGGGCGCGCAGACGTACATCGATAAAATACACGCCATGGGCGGGCCTCTTGATGGCACGCTACGGGCCATCGAATCAGGATTCATCCAGGGCGAAATTCAAAAGGCGGCCTACGAGTTTCAACGTGCGGTCGAGAAAAATGAACAAATCGTGGTGGGCGTAAACGATTTTAAAGTGGAAGAAGAACGGCCCATTACGATTCTGCGCGTCGAGGAGCAAATCGCTCGCGATCAGATCGAGCGGCTCAGAGCCTTCCGCCTGAAACGAGATTCGGCGCGCGTCAAGACAGTTCTTGTCGAATTGGCTCGCAGAGCGGCGAGTGCTGAGAATCTCTTGCCTGCCATTCTGGAAGCCGTCGAAAATAGCGCTACCGTTGGCGAAATTTCAGATACGCTGCGAAGCGTGTTCGGTGAATATCGGGAGTCCGTCGTAATTTAATTCTCACCATGAAACTAATCCTGGCTTCCTCCTCGCCGCGTCGAGCTGAAATTTTGCGAGACGCGGGCATGAGTTTTACGGTCATGTCTTCGGCTGTAGACGAAACGCCGATTCCGGGCGAATCGCCAAATGAGTACGTTCATCGGCTAGCGTGCGCAAAAGCGGAACTGGTCGCCGCACGCTCGGTAGGTCCTGCGATTGTTATCGGCGCGGACACGGTAGTGGTGCTGGATGGCCAAATTATTGGCAAGCCGCGTTCCGCGGAGGACGCACGGCGAACGCTGCAGTTGCTCTCCGGCCGCACCCATTCGGTAGTGACGGGCGTCACGCTGATTCGCCTTCCCGATGCCGAGCGGCTCGGTTTTGTGGAAAACACGCAGGTGCAGTTTTCCGCGATTTCACCGGAGGAAATCACGCGCTACCTGGCTACCGACGAGCCCTACGACAAGGCGGGAGCGTACGCCATCCAAGGCCGCGCCGGACGATATATCTCGCGCATCGAAGGCTGCTATTTCAACGTAGTGGGCATGCCGCTGGCGCGTTTGTGGCAAGAACTCACGGCGCTGGGCTGGTCAGATGAATTTCTTGATTAAGGCGGGCAGCGATGCTGAAGCTCTAGTCTTCCTGAGGGGCGTACCTCATTCGCACGGCATGTCGACGCGCCGACGATGGCACAAAATGTCGACACATCGACAATTGCACATAATGTCGGCGTCGACAATTGCGCTTGCTAACAGAAACCGTATTCCAAATCGAATGAGGGTCTTATTCGGCTAATGAAATGTCGTTTCACGTGAAACAATGCGGCCAAAATGTCGTTTCACGTGGAACAGATTGTGTTCGATCGTCCAACGAAAATGTTGTTCCACGTGGAACGGAATGCGTTCGAACGTGAGCGGTGTTCGAACGCGCGACTGGTTCGAACGGCCATTGAGCATTCGAATGGCGCAGCCCTCTTTAGCTCACAAAACAAAAAAGGCGGCTTATTTGGCCGCCCTTTTAAACTAAAATTATTCTTCCTTGCGGTTCCGTCGACCGCTAGCCTGCGCTATCAAGCCTTTTTTTCTTCGTCCGGTTTCTCGGTGGGGAGCGCTGGTGGCGCTGCCGGTGTGGGCGGCACAACGGTCTGCGATTGCGTCTGATTTCCGCCGTGCATACCTTCTTTGAAGCCGCGAACGCCTTCGCCCATGCCGCGCATCAATTCAGGAATTTTGCGTCCGCCAAACAGAACCAGAATGACGACCAGAATAATCAGCCAGTGCATTGGAAATTCCATAACCGCCTCCTGCCACGCGAATAATCGTCGAAAAGCCCGGTAAATACAGCTAACTGGAAGCTAAAGTATAACACGCTCGTCGCCCGCCCGACGCGTCACCCTTTCGCGGTCCAGGTACTCCAACAGGGGTATTGCATACTTTCTGGTGATCCCGGTCAAGTCTTTGAAAGCAGGGACGGAGATGCGTCCCCCCTGGCTGGTCTTATACGTCGAAAGCAGCTGTTTCAAATGCGTCAGCGCCGCTTGATGAAAAATCAGGTCAGGTGACACCCGCACCAAACTTTTTTCGCGCAGCAGCATATGCAGCAACTTTTCGGCGCGCTGGGCTTCAACGGAAAGGCCGGCAAGTACATCTTTCACCGCGGGTACTGCCAGGCCACCGGCGCGAAATGCCGCCTCAATTTTCCCCTTGGCAGCCAGCTCGTCGGGCTGCAGGGTGATACCGGTGCCTGCACGCTTAACAATTTCGCCCTGCACCTCTAACTTTTTCTGCGCGATCAACTGGGCTAGCGCGGCGCGAAATACCTCGGGTTTCACTCGCCGTCCTATACTAGACCGCAAATCTTCACGGGTTATTCCGGGCATCAGCGGATTTTCGCGTTGAAACCGATCGATCTTGTCATTGATGGCGTTGCACACACTTTCAAATATGCCCGTGGCTATCAACAAAGGCCGCTCATCGCCGATGGTTTTAGCGACTTTGGAGGACGATAAGGCCTTCACGATTTCCTGAATGTCAGTTTCCCGCCATCCGGTGTGGGCTGTTATTTCGTCATAAGCCAATCCCAGAGGTGCGCGCGCCAGCATGGTCGCAAGCACGTCATTCCGTGTGCCGTCGCGAAGAGTTTCGAGAAATTTGACCCTTCCGGTATCGCGCGAAAGAGGGCGCCGCGCCAAGGGATCAAGAACTACCCCGCCTCCAATCGTAGTGACCGGAGAAAATTGTCGCACGATGAAGCGCTCGCCCGCCGTTAACACAATTTCATCCTGCAGCCGAAGATGAGCCAGCGCAGTTTGTCCGGGTGCATGCTCGCCCGCGCCATAAAGCGAAATTTCGGCGATGGTTTCGGCGGTTGCGGCATGAAGATGTACGCGCTCGCGATGCTTTACCTTGTGCGTTCCAGGCAACAACGTAAATTGCGCATCAATCCTGCGAGTGCCGCGAAAGCTCCCAGGCTTCGCCAGGTTCATGCCCCGCCGCACAGCAGTATGATCAATTCCCGCAAGATTTACGGCTGTGCGTTGCCCGGCGGATGCCTGTGCAACAGCCTGTCCGCCGGTTTGCACACCCCGAACACGAAGGCGCTCACCACCAGGCAAGAGTTGCACCTCATCGCCAGTCTGTACTGCGCCTGAGATCAACGTGCCAGTTACGACGGTTCCAAAGCCCTTCATCGCGAAGGCCCGATCGATCGGTAGGCGAAAGGCTCGGGTGGCATCCTTGCCGCCGACTTGGGTCGCAGCGTGGTGCAGGGCTCGTTTTAATTCCGGGAGACCGGCCCCGGTTTTTGCGCTGACCGGCACAATTGCCGAGCCATCGAGAAAAGATCCGCGCACATATTCTTCAATCTCCAATTGCGCCAGCGTCAGACCATTATCATCGACCAGATCGCACTTGGTGAGCGCGATCACTCCCTGTTTCACTCCCAGCAGTCTACAAATATCGAAATGTTCTCGCGTTTGCGGCTTGATGGATTCGTCGGCGGCAATCACCAGTAGCATCAGATCGATTCCCGCCGCGCCTGCCAGCATGTTGCTCACAAATCGTTCGTGGCCGGGCACGTCAATGAATCCAAATCGGATGCCTGCGTCTTCCAAAAAAGCAAAGCCGAGATCAATGGTGATGCCTCGGCGTTTTTCTTCCGCAAGGCGGTCCGGATCCGTTCCGGTGAGCGCTTCAACCAAGGAAGATTTGCCGTGGTCTATGTGCCCCGCGGTGCCGACGATCACGCTTTTAAGATTTGCGGTCATAAAGAATGAATCTTATTGGAAATGATTTGCGTTTCAGATTCCGTTTCAGAAACTGCCACTGTTCGCTTTCCTGCAGTACTCCGACCTCTGCGTGCTAGAATCGGCCCATCCGCATGAGTCGCCTTTGTTGCACGCGTTTCGAACGCGCAGCTCGCAAGCTCGGGTGGTTGCGCATCGCCGGTCTCGATGAAGCCGGTCGAGGCGCGCTGTTCGGCCCAGTGGTTGCCGCGGCGGTCATTCTGAATCCCAAGCGGAGGATCGTCGGTCTGGACGATTCCAAAAAACTGGTAGCCGAGCGCCGCGGGGAGCTTGCGCCGCGAATTCGTGAACATGCACTGGCATGGTCCGTGGCGGAGATCGATGCGCAACGTATTGATGCCTGGAACATTTATCAAGCCAGCCGGCAGGCCATGACCGCAGCCCTCCATCAGCTTGCCATTGTTCCCGATTATTTGCTGCTGGACGCCATCAAACTGGATGTTTTGATCGAACAAAAATCTCTGATTCACGGAGATGCCCGGAGTGTGTCTATCGCGGCTGCTTCCATCCTGGCCAAAACCCATCGTGATGCGCGCATGCAGGAGTGGGACGCAGTCTATCCCCAGTACGGCCTGGGGCGCCATAAAGGGTACGCCACCGCCGACCATCTGGAGGCTTTGCGGCAGCATGGGCCTAGCCCTCTGCATCGTCACTCCTTTGCGCCGGTTCGTGAATCCAACTGCTGGGCCGTGGGCGCTACCCAAATTTCGTTTCTGCAGGACATAGAATCGCCGGAGGGCAGCGCAGAGCCGGCCATGGTTCCGCTAGAAAATGCGTAATCCCAGACAAAAAATCGTTGTCACTGGTGGTCGCCGGCGGTTCGCCGTAAGGTTCAGGTCTGAATGCTGATAACTGGCTGCTCACAGGGGACTTCGCCTTCATTGACTTGTTTTTCTTCAGCCTGTTAGCGTAACAGGATAACGTTGCGGGTCACCAACCAACCCCAGCGATCGAGGAGAACGTCTCGGACAGAGTTTAAGGGTACGCTGGGGTGCTACGTGGCCTGTTATCGGGGCTAGCTGATGGGCAGCCCGGCGGTCAAACACGTCTAATGTCCCGGTTAACGCATGGCTTATAACAAAAGCAAATACGTCGAAGCCGCCCAGAAGCTGTTAAATCAGGGCAAAGTTGCGCAGGCTATCGCCGAATACCAGCAAGTCCTCAAATTCGAGCCCCGCGATCAAGTCACGCTGATGACTGTAGGAGAGCTGTACATTCGCCAGGGCGAAACCTTCCAGGCCATCGATTATTTTGAACGGCTCGCGCAGATTTTTGTGGGCGACGGATTCCTCACCAAGGCGATTGCTGTTTACAAACGCATCGCTAAACTCGCGCCGGAAGAAATTCGTCCGCTAGAAAAACTTGCCGACCTTTACGTGCAGCAGGGCGTGATGAGCGAAGCGCGCCCGCTGTTTCTGCAACTGGCGGAAATTCATCTGAAACACAATCGCCAGCCGGAAGCGGTCAACCTGCTGAAGAAACTGCTTATTGCTGAGCCGGATAACTTGCGGATACAGGTGCGCCTCGCCGATCTGTATCAAGCCATGGGGCAAAACAAGGAAGCGACTGATTCTTACGTGTCCGCGGCGCAACGCGCGTTAGCGCGCGGCGACCAGGCGGAATGCGAAAAATTAGCGGACAAGGCGCTAAAGATCGATCCGCAAAATCCGGCCGCGGTTATTGTCAAGGCACGCTCGTACTCAGCGCGGGGTAATGTGGCGCAGGCAGCGGAACTACTGGAACATGTCCCCGATCTGGAAAAAGGCGGCGAACAAGCCGAGCTGCTCCTCGATCTGTATCTCAAAAGTGTGAATTGGGATAAGGCCACGGCGCTGGCGCTACGAATTTTTGAAGCTGACGAGAAAAACTTTGGTCTCACGCAAAAAGTTGCGGAGGCTTTACTGCAGTCCGGTCAAAGCCAACAGGCGATGGCCATCGTAGAGCGCACGCGTATCCCCATGCTGGATGCGGGAGAGCACGAAGCGGTCAGCAAGCTGCTGAATGACCTGGTGGAGCGAATGCCGGGGCGCGTCGAACCGCATGAATGGCTGGTCGACAGTTATGGCCGCACCAGCGATTCCTTTCGCCTACCTGACGCGCTGGCGCAGCTTGGCGATGCCCTGGTTGCCAATGGGAAGATGGAGCGCGCCAAGGAGGTATTCCAACAGTTAGTCGAGCGCGAGCCGGAAAGCGATTCTGCCAAGCGCAAGCTGAATGATCTACTGAAAAAAATGGGTATGCCGGCAGCCGAGCCGGTTGAGCCCTCTGGCGAAAATCTGAAGGCGGAATTGGAGCCACCCCCGGCACCGAAGATTCGCCCGGATCTGTCAGAGCCGGTCTCCAAGCCCGAACCTGAACCGGTAGTGCCCGCGGCGGCGGAGCGTGGCGAAGCGCCGACTACTCTCGACGAAGACACGCAGAAATTTATAACGCAGTCGCTGACGGACGTGGACCTTTTTGCCAGTTACGGCCTCACTCAAAAAGCTATCGGATTGCTCGAGGCTATTTTGCGGCGCGCGCCCCGGCACACGCCGTCACTTGAAAAACTTCTGGATTTCGTTCTCGGCGCTGGAGATGACCGCCGCACTGCGGAACTTGCAGCTCGGCTTGAAAAACTTCATACCGAAAGCGGAGATAAGAGCGGCGTCGAACGATTTGGCGACTTGCGCCGCCGCTTCCAGCGCTCTGCCGGTCTAACGGATGAACAACTGGCTGCTGCCTGCGCCGCCGCTTTAACGGAGCGCTTCCCTGTGGCCGGGGAATCCACGGATGTCGACAGTGATGAGTTTCCCACGTTCGAAGTCGCGCCCGAGCCCGTGGCTGCTGAAGATGGCGCTGAGCCGGCTTCGGAAATTTCGCCTCCCCCTTCGGTGGAAGCTGCATCTCGACCATCCGGCTCGCATGCAAAGGATGTTCACGAAGTTGATTTGTCGGATGAATGGTTGTCGGTACTTCAGGAAGTGGAACCCGGACACCCAGGCGCGGAAAATGCAGAAGCTCACACTAAAGCTACCGCGCAGGAGCATTCCGCATCGCCAACAGAATTTGAAATCAATGCCGAGCCGGTAGCTGCGCACGACGCAAAAGCGTCCATATTGGAACCCGCGCAGACGGCATCGGCGCTGGTTCCGCCTGTTGATATGCCTGCGTATGCTGAATTCCAGGTGTCGGCGCAGGAACCGCCGGCTGACGCTGAGGAGATTGCGTCGCCGGAAGAAATCAGAGTCCCCGAACCTTTGGTTGAAGCGACCGCTCCTGCAGCGGAGGAAAAAGCTCCGGAACCGGTTGCTGCGGAACAAGGTCAAGAGACCGTAAAATCCGGCGAGGCGGAATCTGAATTTGAAGTGGATCAGGATTACGACCTGATTCTGGAACCAGAAGAAGTAGTGCCGGCGCACAGCCAGAAGCCTCCGGACATTCCGATTCAGGTTCACGCGGCCGAGTCCGATGCGAATCACGATAAAGAACTCGTGGGCAAGAATTCCGCCGGACCGCCTGCAGGCAGCGATTTTGCATCCGATCATTTCCTTGCGGACCTAGCCAATGAGATCGAGGGGCTGGGGATGGGTGGCCTGACGCCGTCGTACTCGAAGGCGGCGACCGAGGCGCCAGTCAAGAATGTTGACAGATCAAATCTCAGCGACTCCGGGCCATTGAAAGAAGTCTTTGACGAGTTCCGCGCCGAACTTGGGGAGATGGGTTCCGACGACGAGGATCTGGAAACGCACTACAACCTCGGGACGGCGTTCCGCGAAATGGGTTTGCTGGAAGAAGCCATCAGCGAATTTCAAAAAGTAGCCAAAGCCAACGAGCGCGGCCGTCCGTTCCGCTATGCCATGCAGTGCTGCACGCTACTTGGACTGGCGTTCATGGAGAAAGGCCAGCCGGGCATCGCAGCGATCTGGTATGAGCGCGCTCTGGAGACTCCGGGCGTCGAACCGGAAAGCATCCTCGCCTTGCGGTATGATTTGGGCATTGCCCAGGAATCGGCTGGAGAACCAGAAGCGGCGCTAAAGAGTTTTTCCAAGGTCTACGCCATGAACATCGACTATCGCGACGTGGCCGAACGCATCGCCGCTCTCCAGAAGCCTAGCCGCTGACGCCTGAATGTTCGGTTAGTCGGGTTAGGCGGAGACCCCTCAGTTATGAATCGCGTGTTACGCGCATTGTTGATTATTTTATGTTTTGAGATGGGCGCTCTGCTGCTCTATCTTCCGTGGACGAATTTCTGGGAACAAAACTATTTCTTGAGCCACTTTCCGTCACTTCTGCCGGTTCTGTTGCATCCGTCGGTACGCGGCTTTATCAGCGGCATAGGGGTGCTGGATATTTTTTTGGCTTTTGGTCTGATCCGTCCACGACCGAATACCACTAGTGTCCCCTCCCGCTAAATTGTCCCGCGCACCGGTTTTTTGTTATGTCACCGATCGTAAGGGGCTCGCTGCTGGAGACAACGATCAGAGCGAGGCACTGCTCAAGCGCATTACAGCGGCTGCTGAAGCCGGAATTGATTGGATTCAGATACGGGAGAAGGATCTCTCAGGCAAAAAGCTTTCTTCCCTGACTCGTGCCGCCGTTGCGCACACGACACAAATTAACGAACGCAACGTAACGTCAACGCGAATAATGGTCAACGACCGTCTGGATGTGGCGCTATCGGAACACACTGGTGGAGTTCACCTCGGGGAGCAGTCTTTACCCGTCCACGTCGTTTGCAAATGGCTAAATGCAAACTCGGATCTTGCTAAACGTGACAAATTTCTGGTTGGAGTTTCTTGCCACTCGGTTCAGGCCGCTGTCAGCGCGGCCGGCGACGGCGCTGATTATATTTTTTTTGGTCCGGTCTTTGCGACGCCGTCAAAAGTAGCATTCGGCGCTCCGCAAGGCCTCCAGCGGCTTGCCGAAGTTTGTAGAGCCGTATCGATTCCGGTGCTGGCTATCGGCGGCATTACTCTTGATAACGCGTCCGATTGTTTCGCCATCGGAGCCGCAGGCATCGCCGCGATCCGCCTTTTTCAAGACGCGGAAAATCTCGCATCCCTGGTTAGCCATTTACGTGGAAGTCCGCGCTAAGGCGCGCTTTTCACATTGGAATTACGTGCGGATCACTGGCGGCAACGGGCTTGCCAGTCTTATCGGTGGCCTGGATCGTGTAAGGATAATCTTTAAGACTCTTCGCTTTGTTACTGACCGTCAGGACGTCTGAGGCGTGCTGGTGTTTACCAGTCGGATCTGGTTTGGAATGAAACGGCGGTTTTACTGGGTCAAATAAATCATCGGCGTTAGAGGCGGGATCAAAGACGACGTCAAATGTAAAATTGGCATCATCTGTGAACCATTGAACTTTGTTTCCTACGCATACAAAAATAACTTGGTCGACGGAGGATACAGTACCAGTAGCTTTGATAACGGGAACGGGCACATTAGCATCGCATTGGACGAACTTTAGATTGTGAGACTTGTCGTTTTGAGATTTAGGCTCGTTGCCGCAGGCATAGGTGGTCATCAGAACGGTTAAGACAAAACCACAGCGTACTGCCATTAGGAAAATTACTTTGCTGGTCATGTGGACTTTCCTTTCCTATTCTCTTGAGAAATGAGGACCCGGAACCGTGGATCATTCTGTAGCACCGAGAAATTTGGCGTATCGCGGACAGTGGCTGCGGGGTAGCCTGCAGCTACGGCGCGCTCTAACTTCTCCAGCGATTTTTTCTGATCTCCTGCCTGCACGTAAACCATCGCGGCGTAACACAACACTTCTGGATCGCGCGGGGCCAGCTTTTCCGCCTCGCCGATCTGAAACTGCGCTTTTTGTTTTTCGCCCAGCATGGCGTGGTATTCCGCCAGGTAGCTCAACATGTGCGCGTCTCGTGGATTGATTTTGCGCTGCTCCTCGCCCAACTCCAGCGCTTTGCGGTAAGCGCCGGCTGCGCGCTCGCGCATTCCTGGCGCCCAATAATATGCGTCTCCCAGGTTTCCCCAGAGCTCGTAATTCCTCGCATCCAGCGTGGTTGCTTGTTCAAACATACTTGCGGCATCCGCATAACGTTTGGACTGGAAATAAGCGGTGGCCAAATTTGACGTGGCAACGCCCGTTTTGCGAATTTTCAGGGACTGTTCTAGCGGCTCAATGGCTTCGCTGTAGCGCCCTTGCTGGATGCGCGTACTCCCCAGGTTCCCGTAGCCAACAAAACTGTCGGGGACCAGCGATGTGACTTGCGTATACATCTGCGCGGCTTCCTCGAGCCTGCCGTTGCGCAAATAAAAAGTGCCCAACCGGTTGTAGCCGGCCCAATAATCGGGGCGCAACGCGATGACCGCCTTGTAGGATTGCTCCGCTGCCTGCAAACGGTTCAGGCTTTCGTAGGCGCGCGCCAGCCCAGTTTGCGCGGCATCCAGCGTGGGTTCGTTCTTGGAGGCTTGCTGGTATTCTTTGGCGGCCAGCTCATATTTTCCGGTGCCCTGATACACGCGCCCGAGGCAGGTGTGGCCCTGCGTCAGGTTTGGATCTTTCTCGAGAGCACTCTGACAGGCTTTGGTCGCGTCGATCACCAGATGTTTTTCGTGGGCGTGTTCGAATTTTTGCCAGTAAGCTTCGCCCAAACCAGCGTAGGCGCCCGCGAACCCGCTGTCTTTTTCGAGAGCGTGACGAAATACGCTGATGGCGTTATCGATATTTTCTTCCTTGTCGTAATTCTGCAAATAGCCCAAGCCTCGCAAGTAGAAATCATAGGCCGCCGGTTCGGACGTGCCGTGTGCTGCCAGGGTCTTCTTCTCCTGCGGCTCGAGCTCCAGTTTTAGAAGCTCCGTGACTCGCGCGGAGACCTGGTCCTGCAACGAAAAGGGATCGGATGCTCCTGCCGTGATCGTGCCGCCGCGAAGCTGCTCATGCGTGCGGGAGTCTACGAGGGAATAATTGACGCGGACTTGTCCGGCAGCTCGCTGGATATTCAACATTAATCCGTAGTTCACTCCGAATTCTTGCCGAGCAGCTTCCAGAGTTTGTACGTGATGGGCACGCATTTCGCTCGGAGGAATCACTGCCAGGTGGTGGCGTTCGGACAATTCCGTCAAACCGGAAGTAAGGGTGTCCACCAGGCCGCTGTCGAAGGCTCCCTCACCTCCCTGCGAATTCGTATCTGGGCCAATCACGGCGAGCTGCACGCGATCACCCACAATTTCGGCTGAGGTCTTCGGTATGTTGGGAGATCTTCTTGCCAGCCACACCGCACCGCCAGTAAGCAACGCGAATACAGCGGCGGTAGCCACCCACCACACCCATCCAAGCTTCGGTTTTTCGTGGATAGTGGAAACGATCCCCACTGCCGATGAGGGTTCCAGCGCTTCTAGCGCAGCGCGGACTTCGCTGGCTCGTTGATATCGACGTGATGGCTCTTTCTCAAGACTCCGGCGAATCACCGCAGCTAGCCCAGGCGGCACTGTTTCGGGCAGCGCTGGAATTGGTTCGTTGATGATGCCGGTGCAAAGACGATATAGATTGTCACCGCTGAATGGCTTTACGCCCGCGGCCATCTCATACATCACGATTCCCAGTGCCCAAATATCGCTGCGGGCCGACGCGTCGCCGCCTTCGAGTTGTTCCGGCGACATGTACGGCATCGTGCCTGCCAAGCCGATGGTGGTGGCTGTTACTGCTTGCAAGGTCTTGCGAGTCACGTCATTCGGATCGGTTCGCTTGGCGAGTCCGAAATCAAGAATTTTCGCGTCGCCCTCCGGCGTAATTACGATATTCAGCGGCTTCAAATCCCGGTGGATCACGCCGCGCGCGTGGGCATGCTCCAAAGCTCCGGCGATTTGGCGCGCGTATCTGACAATACTGGAGGTGGACATGCGGCCATCGCGAATCGATTCTGACAACGGCCGGCCCTCGACAAACTCCATGGCGATGAATAACTCGCCCCGCTCTTCGGCCACTTCGTAAATGGTGCAGATGTTGGGATGATTCAGAGCGGAGGCGGTCCGAGCTTCTTCTCGAAAGCGCTGCACTTGCTTCGGATCACGAACAATCTGAGGTGGGAGAAATTTCAGTGCGACGGTGCGGCCCAGCGTGGTGTCTTCCGCCCGATATACCACACCCATTCCGCCACTGCCTAAGGGCTCTAAAAGCCGGTAATGCGACACCAAGGCGCTCGGCACAGGCACCGCCACGGGAGGAAACCAACACGCTTGCGGACTTCGCATCGTGCTCGTTAAAAGACAATCGCTGCGCGCATCTTAGGCTGCGGTTAACCCGCAAGTCAACGCGGAGTTAATGGCGACTTAACGTCTGGGTTTCGGATCGAAACTGTGGACTTAGGGAGATTGCGGTGCCGTAGAAAAGGTAAGGATAATAAAACCCTAACTCAAGCGCTAAGCCATCGACCTATGGGTTTCCACGATTGCGTGTGATCGCAAATCACCCGCAGCGCCGCGGTCAGCGGAATGGCTAACAAAAGCCCCATTCCACCCCAGATCCATCCCCAAAAAAGCAGCGCGATGGTGATGGACAATGCATTTAATCGCACCTTCTTTCCCACTAACGCCGGGGCTAGCAAATTATTAGCGAGCATATGAATCGCCATCAATACACCGGCGATCAGGGCGTAGGACGCCGCGGAGTGTAGTTTCGCAAGCGCGATCAGGAACGGCGGCAGCCACGAGAGTACCGCTCCAAAATAAGGCACCATATTCAACAGCCCTGAAACTATGCCGGTCAAAATCGGGTAGTCCAATCCCATAACCCAGAAAAACGCGCTGCTCGCAGCTATCACGATCAGGGTCATCAGCGACATGCCCACGAGATAGTCGCGCAGCACGTCCCGCAGATCTTCTAAAGTTTCCTTTACCGAGGTTCTTCGCGAGACTGTGAATAATTGCAGGGTGCTGTGCCACACTTCCTGTTTTTCCGCCAACATAAAAAATACCAGGAAGGGAACGAAGGTAACTTCCAGCACTAGCCCGGACAGCGATCCGATGATGTGCACCAGCGCGGCGCGCAGGGCATTTTCCGCGCCGGCCACAGTTTTGGATGGACCCTTCTGTTGGGAAGGCTGGGATGATAGCTCACCCTCACTGACCTGTCGTTCAATACCATTTATTTTTGTTTCTACGGAATTCACCGCATTCCTGAGTGTCCCGCTATACTTCGGCCAATTCGCTGCAAAGTCCGAGCCCCGCGAATATAGTCCGTAACCCACGGCGCCCAGAACGCCAATCAAAAACAACACGGTAATCATGGATGCCAGGGTGCGCGGCATGCGCATTCGTTCCAAAAATTCCACGATCGGATCGAGAAAGTACGCGATTAAAATCGCCAGCAGCAGGGTGATAAGCACGCTCGCGGCAAAATAGAGAAAAACCAGAATGAGCGCCACGGCCAGAAGTTTAAGACTGACGTTTGAAATCAAAATATGAGGCTTGGGGCTTGGGGTGGGTCGAACTTCGGGGGTGGATAGGGCGGGCTCCATGCACGAGAAGGTAACATATTCGTGAATGCCAGCAGGACTTTGTGTGCTATCCGGTCGCTCAAATCACAATCCCTGTTTACGGGTCGCGTTGGGCAAAGTCACCCACACGGAAACAAAGTGCACCGAGGAAACAAAACTCGGATTCTTGTCCGGGCAACTCGATAACGGCGTGCTAAACTTTTTGACCGAATGCTCGCCCAACGGCATTCGCTCATTTTGGACGGCTTGGTATCGCGCCGTCGAACAACTCACAAATGCCTAAATCGCTCTTTGGTACCGACGGTATTCGCGGCGTTCCCGGTACACCGCCGCTCGACGATGCCACCTTGTTTGCCACCGGACACGCTCTCGGTTCCTATTTGCATCGCGAACATTCTGCCGCACGCGTGCTTATCGGCATGGATACTCGCGAATCCGGTCCGCATATTGCGGCGGTTTTGGCCGCTGGACTCTCGCAAGCGCGCGCATCGGTGGCTTTCGCGGGAGTGATTACCACGCCGGGAGTTGCATGCCTGGTACGCCAGAATGATTTTGAAGCGGGAGTGGTGATTTCCGCGTCCCACAATCCCTTCCATGACAATGGCGTAAAACTTTTTTCTCATGCGGGAATGAAATTCTCCGACGCGACCGAAGAATTGTTGGAGATGGAAATCATCAAGCATCGCGACAAAAATAAATCCGCGCGCATTTCTGCGCCTGCTCTCGTCGCCGATCAATCGTTGGACGCGGAATATCTCGCGAATTTGCGAGGACGGGTAATACCCGGGGCGAAATTGAATGGATTTCGCATGGTGCTGGATTGCGCCAATGGCGCGGCGTTTAAACTCGGACCTGAACTATTTCGCTCTTTCGGCGTCGAAGTAATCTCCATGAGTGACTCGCCGGATGGCCAGAATATCAACGCGGGCTGCGGTTCGCTGCATCTGGAAGGGCTCAGGAAACGCGTCCTCGCGGAACGAGCCACTCTTGGGGTAGCGTTCGATGGCGACGCTGACCGCGCACTGTTTGTTTCGGCGGACGGCCAAATCGTGAATGGTGACGGCGTGATGTTGGCCGCCGCACGCTACCTGAAGTCTCAAAATAAGCTCAAGGGTAACCGCATCGTGGGAACCTCGATGTCTAATCTAGGCTTGGAACGTGTGTTAGACGCCGAAGGCATCACTTTGGCGCGTACCGATGTCGGGGACCGCTACGTACTCGAAGAAATGTTGCGCAGCGGGAGCGTATTAGGCGGCGAACAGTCTGGCCACATCATTTTCCTGGACGACAGCCCGGCGGGCGACGGCCTGCTCACGGCCCTCAAGATTGCTTCATTGGTATCCGTGAATGGCGGGCTCGCGGATTTAACCAAGGGTTTGAAGCACTACCCGCAGATCATCGTGAATGTAAAGGTTCGTTCAAAGCCCCCGCTCGATACGCTACCTGAAGTCTCGCGGGCGTTGTCGGATGCCAACTCCGCGTTAGGCCAAAGTGGTCGCGTAGTCCTTCGATACTCGGGCACGGAGCCTCTGGCCCGAGTCATGGTGGAAGCTGAACACGACGCGGATGTGCAGCGTTTCAGCCAGTCGCTGGCAAACGCGGTTCGAGCTTCTATCGGCGCCTAGACAATCGAGCCGTTAAAACGCGAGGCGTTGCGCGTATAGAAGTATCCGAATCTGCGTATTTTGCTCGCCGATCCTTGAGTGCGATCAGAAACAAAAAATAACGATATTGTCGTTTCTGCTGTTGGAAAATTCATCGCGAAGCAAGGGCTCGTGAGCGCGATCCGCTCCCAAACAACATAGAAGGCGCTCTAAATTCTGTGAGATTTTGTAGACTCCGAGAGTTCTCACGAATCTTAATCCGGGGTTAATTTGCGCTAACCTTCTTGCTTTCAAGTACTTTGGAATAGCCGTTTTCCATGAGTGCTGGCTGGCACAACACTTGCTCTTCAGTTGGCAACTTAAAAAGATTGGCTTCCCGGGGTGGCCGGACCCGAACCTCGACTCGGTTTCCGGTTTTGGGGCGTCAATTCAAAAAGGGGGCTTGCACCAGCCCCCTTTTTTTATTTCCAGTATCCTCGACACACTCGCTTCCAAGTTGGCGGCCGGCCCTGAACAGAACGGAATCACTCCGTGACCTAGTAAAACCGAAAAGTTGGATATGACCGCTCTGCAGCTTGAGGAGTGTGCGGCCGAAAAGGTGAGCGGCCGGTGGGGGTTCCGGCCGCTCGGGCGTGGGGATGGAGGGAAACGTAATCTGAAGCTGTTCTAACTTCCCGTCATTATGCTGCGCTCGCGAGCAGCACAACGGCACACAGGAGCAGCCGTAACCGCCCCGGAAGCCGCGATCAACTTCCGATCACAATTGCGATTGTGCTTCGCGGCGGCTCGGCAGTCGATAGTTCCGTCGTTCCATTTGCCCCAGTACTTTTCGCCTTATGCTCCCGTACCCTTCGAAGAAGTACCTTGGTACCGCTGGCCCACACAATCGGGAATGGCAATCTCCAGAAAGCCAGTTAACCAGGCTATACCGTCTAAATTTCTCCCCATCTTTGAACCGGGGCTCCACAGTGGTGGCGTTCCTAAGGAATCTGCATTAGCCGGACGGTCTGAAAAGCTTCAGGCGCTCGCCACTGCCCACCGCGATACGTTATTCTTCCATCCCATGCATGATCTAAGTTACTTTCGTGAGCACCTCGATGTTTTTGCGGACATGGCTGTCAAACGCGGCGCCACCCTGGATCTCGACGCTTTCCGGGCTCTAGACAAAGAGCGTCGCGAGCTCATTACAAAAAACGAGCAGCGCAAAGCGCAACGCAACAAAGCCAGCGACGAAATTGCGCGCCTCAAAAAAGAAAAGCAGCCTGCCGATGCCATCATTTCGGAGATGAAACAGGTCTCTGAACTCATCAAGCAGAGCGATGAGCGCATTAGCCAACTTGACGATACGCAACGCGAGCTGCTGCTTACCATTCCTAATGTTCCTCATTCCAGCGTGCCAGTGGGTTCTAGTGCCGCGGACAACGTAGAAGTACGCCGCTGGGGCGCGCCGCCAAAGTATGATTTCGCGCCTCGCCCGCACTGGGAAGTCGGGGAGCGCGCGGGGATTCTGGATCTGTCTGCCGCGGCCAAAATCACCGGTGCCCGTTTCGCGGTCTATAAAGGCTGGGGAGCCCGCCTCGAACGCGCACTCGCAAATTTCTTTCTCGATGTACACACCCGTGAACATGGTTACATGGAAATTTTGCCGCCCTTTTTAGTGAACAGTGCCGCGCTCATGGGTTCCGGCCAACTTCCAAAATTTGCTGCCGATCTCTTCAAGATAGAGGATACCGACTTCTGGCTCACGCCCACGTCGGAAGTCGAGCTACACAATCTTTATCGCGACGAAACTATAACGGAAAGCCAGCTGCCGATCTCCCTCACTGCCTGGACCGCTTGTTTTCGCTCCGAAGCAGGTGCCGCCGGCAAAGACACACGCGGCATTCTTCGCCAACATCAATTCCAAAAAGTTGAGCTTTTCAAATTTACCCACCCGGAAAAAAGTTATGAGGAGCACGAGGCTCTGGTTCGCAATGCCGAAACGATTCTGCAGAAACTCGGACTCCACTATCGAACGGTTCTGCTGTGCACCGGGGACATGGGCTTTGCCTCCGCAAAAACCTATGACATCGAAGTGTGGCTGCCCTCTGCAAACGAATTTCGCGAAATTTCGTCGTGTTCGAATTGCGAGGCGTTTCAAGCGCGTCGAGCAGGCATCCGTTTTAAGCCCGCAAGCGGGGGAAAAAGCGATTTTGTGCATACGTTGAACGGCTCGGGACTCGCTGTGGGGCGCACCTGGATCGCCATAATCGACAACTATCAACTAGCTGACGGGTCGGTTGTGCTCCCCGAAGTATTGCGCCCATACATGGGCATTGACCGAATTCCAGGGCCGGAGATGCCAAAGCGTTAGGACATTAATCGAGCGCGTGTATCTGTCTGTAAGTCCCATAAAATCATTTACCTGTGCCTCTTTCGGGTATTGTTTTCATCGTTGGACGGCCATACCGGGCTTCGCAACTTGCTGAAATTACACCTTTTCGTTTGACGCGCCCTTTTGACCTTGCATACACTCGGTTCACCGCGTCTTTGGTGAGTTCCCGGCCATTTGGCCGTCGTTCCGCTCCGCCGACGCCAACAGGAATTCGCTAACAATCATTAGCTCTAGAAACGTATAGACGGGGTCGCAGAGTACGCTATGAATTTTCTCGCTCGATTGATGAGGTTTTTATTCTGGGTGGTGATTGTCTCGTGGGGCGTTCGCCTCGCCGGACGGTTTATCTCCGCGTTGCTGCAGCCTGGCCGGGCCGGTGAGCCGTTAAAGTCCACCGGCGATTTGAATGCCGAGCAGAGTGGACGCCTGCTGGTGCGCGATCCGGTCTGCGGTGTGCACCTCGCAGAGGAGCGCGCAATTCCTTTGCGTGAAAATGGCGAGTTGTTGCATTTTTGTTCGCTAGGCTGCCGCGATGCCTATCTAAATTCTTCGCACAAGCTAGCGGCGAACGCATGATACAGCCTGGACCACCGATAATTGCTGTTCAGCCAAAGTGTTGAATACTGCTCTAGACGAACCGACTTGAGGAAAGGACCCGAGCCAATGGCCACGGTCGCAAAGCCCACAGCCCCGACGAGACAGATTGGCACGCCTCCCATGGTGCCGCGCATCGCACCGCGCGAGGATTTGAATCCGTTCCGTATTGCCCAGATTCAATTTGATATGGCTGCGGAATTTCTGAAGCTTGACCCTGGATTGCGCCAGATTCTGCGCACGCCCAAACGTGTTCTGGAAGTTTCCATTCCCACGAAAATGGACAATGGCCAGGTGAAAGTTCTCACCGGCTATCGCGTTCAGCACAATGTCGCACGCGGGCCTGCTAAAGGCGGCGTTCGTTTTCATCCCAACCTTACGCTCGACGAAATGAAGGCTCTGGCGGCCGGTATGACCTGGAAGACGGCGACGGTGAACGTGCCTTTTGGGGGCGCGCAGGGCGGGGTAATTTGCGATTCGAAGCGCATGTCTAAAGGCGAGCTTGAGCGCGTAACCCGCCGTTATGCCAGCGAAATTCTGCCCCTCATCGGGCCGTATCTGGATATTCCTGCTCCTGACGTGTATACCGACGCGCAGACGATGGCGTGGATGATGGATACCTACGCGATGACAGTGGGGCACGCGGCGCATGGGTCGGTTACCGGGAAACCATCGTCCGTCGGCGGTTCAAATGGCCGCGAAGAAGCGATGGCTCGTGGGCTGGTGGCTGTCGTCGAAGAAGCATGCAAGCTTAAAAAGATCGCCCTCCGCGGAGCCACCGTCGCTATTCAAGGCTTCGGCCATTCAGGAGCCACCGTCGCGCAGGTTTTTGCCGAGAAGAAAGCGAAAATCATCGCTCTAAGTGATACTCGCGGAGGCGTAACCAATTCGCGTGGCATTGATCCCATCAAAGCCATTCGCTATAAGGAGCGCTCCGGAACGGTGGTAGGCATGCCCGGCGCTTCGCGCACTACCAACGACGAATTACTCACCATGAAGTGCGACATCCTGGTGCCTGCCGCACTTGAAAACGTCATTACTTTGAATAACGCGGAAGCCATCAAGGCGCGCATTGTTGCCGAAGCGGCTAACGGACCGACTACTCCGCACGCCGATGAAATTCTGGCTCGCAAGGGAATCACGGTGCTGCCGGACATTCTCGCTAACGCCGGCGGCGTGACGGTGAGCTATTTTGAGTGGGTGCAAAACCAGCAAGGATTGGTCTGGGACGCGGACGAGGTCAATGCCCGCCTGCAAAAAACAATCGTGCGCGCTTTTCATGAAATGGTGGAAACCATGCGCAAACATCACGTGCCGCCGCGCGCCGGCGCCATGATTCTGGCGGTTGGACGCGTGGCGGAAGCCACACTGGTCCGAGGTTTGTTCCCGTAACGCTGAAATATTTCTAAGCCGGCTGCTATACCACAACCGTTAGAAGCCCTACTCAGCATTTTTCAAAAACTTTTTCTTGCGTCGCACCTCTTGCGCGGGTACATTCGCAATTGCCGGTGCGTTTTTGGTTGTTCTCCAAAAGCGCCCGGCAATTTTCGCTTGGAGTGATATGTTGGCGAAATGGTGGCGCTGTTTTTTGACGTGAAAATCGTCGCGCCGCAACAGACTAAAAATTTGCGCGGCTTGCTGGATGAGTCGCTGAGGATTAAGCACGAAAAATGTCCAACCACATAAATGTGCCTCCCAATTTATTGCTCACCATTGCGGGATTCGATCCTTCCTGCGGCGCGGGCATCGCGGCCGATCTCAAGACTTTTGCCGCTCATGGTTGTTACGGCGTGGCGGCGATCACGTCCCTGACGGTGCAGAGTACCGAAGGCGTACAGGCGGTCCACAATACTCCCAGCGCCGAGCTGCGCGAACAATTGGAAGTCTTGGCCAAAGACTGCGACATCGTGGCGGTAAAGATCGGAATGCTCGGTAATCGCGGGAACGCCGTGGTTGTCGCTGAGTTTCTGGATGCACACAAATTCGGGCATGTCGTACATGACCCGGTGATGAAATCCTCCAGCGGAGCGGAACTGCTCGATGCCGCCGGACTCAAATATCTCGCCACGGAACTGCTGAAGCGTTCCACGGTCATCACTCCCAATGTCCCGGAGGCAGAAATTTTAGCCGGGATGGAGATCAAGGACCTGGCTGGGATGGAAGCTGCGGCCAGAAAGATCGTCGAGATGGGTGCGCACGCCGTAATCGTAAAAGGCGGTCATATGGAACGCGCCATCGACGTACTTTTTGACGGCGACAAAATCACGCAACTGGGTGGCGATCGGGTCAAGGCGGATAACTATCACGGAACGGGTTGCACGTTCGCATCATCCATTGCCGCACAATTGGCCTCTGGGCGCGGGTTGACGGAAGCCGCTATGCTGGCCAAGGCGTACGTGACGAAAGCCATCGAAAAGGGCTACGCCATCGGCAAAGGGCGCATCCCGTTGGACCATTTCTATAGATTGCGCACCGAGCCTCCGGCCAGGGGGATTCATGAAGTGCCGCAACATGGCATGCATCCCGCCGCGGAACCCACTGCGCACTAATTCAGTTGGAAATTTAGGGAGTATTTCCGAGCGCGAGTGACGACGAAGTTTTTAATCTTTAGGAGAACTTCGCGGTATTTGTTTCCAAACTACACGGCCGGCAACGATTGTGGCCATGGGCGCGCCCTTGAAGCTGCGCCCATCAAACGGTGAATTCCGTGATTTACTGGATGAATCTTTAACGTTATAAGTCCAGTCATGGTCCGGGGAAAAAACCGTCAGGTCAGCCGCCTCGCCCTTGGCGATCTTTCGTTCGAGCCCCAGCACTTTCGCGGGACCTATAGTAAATAGTTCCACCATGCGCATCAGTGTGATCTTTCCGCTGTGCACGAGTTCCAATGCAAGACCCAGCGCCGTTTCAAATCCCAAAATGCCGAAAGGCGCGCGATCAAACTCCACGTCCTTCAAAGCCGGCTCGTGGGGCGCGTGATCGGTGGCTATTGCGTCCACGGTGCCATCCGCCAGTCCGGCCAGCAGGGCGTCACGGTCTTCGCGAGCGGCCAATGGCGGGTTCATTTTGAATCGCGAATCGTATTGCACGTCCTCATCGATCAGTGTGAAGTGATGTGGCGTTACCTCGCAGGTGACCTTTAGACCACGCTGTTTCGCCCAGCGCACCAGCTCCAGCGAGCTTTGCGCTGAAAGATGCGCGATATGCAGCCGGGCATCCGTCAACTCGGCGAGCTGAACGTCCCGCGCGACACACACTGACTCAGCCGCGGCAGGCATCCCGCGCAATCCCAGCCGCGTGGAGGTAACCCCTTCGCGCATCACCGCGCCATGCGCCAGGGAAATATCTTCGGCGTGTTCAATCACCGGAAGGTTAAGCGATTGGCAATAGTCCATTACTTGGCGCGCCAATTTTGCCGTAGCGATGGGCCTGCCATCATCGGATACCGCGACGATTCCAGCATCTTTCATCGCCGCAATTTCGGCGATGTTTTCTCCCTTGCTTCCTACTGACGCCGCGCCGATCGGCCAAACTCGGACGCTTCCGGTCGATTTCGCGCGATCCACAATAAATCGCGTGACCGAGGCGTTGTCATTTACCGGTTTGGTGTTGGGCATGCAACAAACCGCGGTAAAGCCACCGCGCGCCGCTGCGCGCGTTCCGGTCTCGATACTCTCCGAAGATTCCTGACCTGGTTCTCGCAAATGCACATGCATGTCGATAAAACCTGGCGCGATGATCAATCCGGACGCGTCGAAAATGTCTGCATCGTGCGCGCGAGCAATTTTTCCTGGCGCACTAATCTCGGCGATTTTCTCTCCGTCGAGAAGAATGTCGTGCGCCGCGTCGGTTTTACTTGCGGGATCCAGCACCCGGCCGTTCCTAATCAGCAGCATGCGTGGATTCCTTTTTCTCTGGCGAGGCCTTTGGGGCAGCCGATGCCTCATCCGCGAGAACGCTTTCTCCGCCTTCTGTGGCGCCGGACATCAGTAAAAACAGCAAAGCCATGCGCACAGCGATGCCGTTGGTCACCTGTTCGAGGACGCACGACTGCGGTCCATCGGCTACCTCTGGCGAAATTTCCACCCCGCGGTTCATGGGGCCAGGATGCAGGATAAGGGCATTCGGATTGGCGAGCCGCAACCGCTCGGCATTCAGTTGATAAAGCAGAATATATTCTTCCGCGGAAAGTGTGGGCTCGTACATTCGCTCTGTTTGCACACGCAGCACGAGGATAACGTCCGCGTCTTCAAGTCCGTCCTCGATTCGTGACACGCGGCGAATCACGCATCCAGGGGGACCGATCTTTTCCAGTTCGCGCGGAACCCACATTGCCGGGCCGCACAAGGTAAACTGACCGCCGAATTTCCCCAGCAAATGAATATTCGAACGGGCCACGCGACTGTGTTGGATATCGCCCAGGATGGTGACTTTCAAGTTTTCAATGGAGCCGCGGCGGTCCCGGATAGTCAGCGCGTCCAGCAACCCTTGGGAGGGATGCTCGTGAGTGCCGTCTCCGGCGTTGATCACCGGTATATCGAGATTGCGCCCAACGAAGTCCGCCGCGCCGGAGGCCGCGTGGCGCATCACCAGGCAATCAGGTTTCATGGCGTTCAGCGTGTAGACGGTGTCTAGGAGCGATTCGCCTTTTTTCAAACTGGATGCTTCCGCTTGGAGGTTCATGGTATCCGCGCCCAGTCGCGACGCCGCAGTGCTAAAGCTAATGCGTGTACGCGTGGAATTCTCGAAGAACGCGAGCGTCACGGTTTTTCCGCGCAAGGTGGCTAGTTTTTTTAGGGGATGCCGCTGAATTTCTTGAAACAGTTTGCTTTGGTCCAGCAGAAAAGTTAATTCGTCCGCGCTGAGCGGTTCAAGGGCCAGGAGATCGCGAAAACGGTAGGTCACATCGTCACTTATGGAGTTACCGGCCAAACTTCTTACGGTTCGAACAGCAACGAAACGCCGATCAATTCTGATTAACTGGTCATGAAAATATTCCTACGGCTCGACGCGATCGACCAGTACTACACGCTCTTCGCTGTCGATCTCTCGCAGCCGTACTTCCACGATTTCTGTGTCACTGGTTTGCACGCTGCGACCCACGTACTGTGCTTCGATGGGCATTTCACGATGGCCGCGATCAATCAGCACGCACAACGCGACGCGCTTTGGGCGCCCCAGGTCGAACAAGCCATTCATCGCCGCGCGAATGGTTCGGCCGGTATATAAAACGTCGTCCACCAGCACTAGGTCCATGTTATCCACGCCAAAGGAAATATCAGAGGATTGCAGCACGGCATGGGAAGCCACTTTGGATAGATCGTCGCGGTACAAAGTAATGTCCAGTGTGCCAACCGGAACTTCCACTCCATCGATGCCGCGCATGGCTTTTGCGATGCGTTGGGCCAGCGGCACCCCTCGGCGCCGCACCCCGATAAGCGCGAGATGTTTCGTACCCCCGGATTTCTCCACAATTTCGTGCGCCAGCCGTTGAATGGTGCGATCGATTTCAGACGCGGACATGAGCTGAGACTTTTCGACGATGCGCATAAGTTCGCGTAATCCTATCATTGCTGGCCGCAACTCGGCCAATCCCACCGTGCTGTAACATTTGGATGATAGACTGCCAAGTTCTTTGGGAGGAATACGGATGGCTGGTGGGCTCACGAGATTTGTGTATCGTGCAAGTCAGATTTTGGCGATGTTACTGCTCGTCGGGTTGCTTGCGGAGCCGCCGGTAGCGGCGCAAAACTCTTCAGTACCAACCGCCGGGCGCAAAAACAGCACGAAAGGCGTGTCTCGCGATTCTAGTAAGCCGAAGCTGGTGGTCATTCTGGTGGTCGACCAGATGCGTGGGGATTATGTAGATAAATTTCAGCGGCAATGGACAGGGGGTTTGAAGCGCCTCGTCGATGAAGGAGCGTGGTTCCATGAAGCCGCCTACCCATACGCCTCCACGGAGACCTGCGTGGGCCATACCACCATTTCCACCGGGGCCTTTCCCGCCAGCCACGGGATGGTCGGCAATGAATGGTGGGACCGCGAGCAGCAGAAGGAGGTCACGTGCACGGCCGATGCGTCGGTAAAAAATATTGCCTACGATGGCTCGACGGCTCCTGGCGGAGGCGATCCCACGGGCAGCGCACCTGGGTCGACGCCAAACAGTGCGCCAAACAGCGCGGGAGATAGCGCCGTCAAGATGCTGATCCCTGCATTTGCGGAAGAGTTGAAATTCCAGTCTGGGGCTGGAACGCGTGTAGTCGCGATGTCGCTCAAAGCACGCGCCGCAATTACCATGGCCGGGCATCAAGCCGATTCTGTGACGTGGTGGGATGGTGCGTCTGGTTTATGGCAAACTTCGTCAGCCTATCCACCAGCGCCGTTCATCGCTGAATTCGTAAAATCGCATCCCATCACGGAAGACTACGGCAAAACCTGGGCGCCTCTTCTGCCCGAGTCAGCATATCTATATGAAAAATCCGCGGTCAATCCCGGAGCGCCTACCGGTTTCGGTTCAGAATTTCCTCACCCGCTGCGCGGCGGTCCGGATAGTAAAGGCCCGGACCGTGTGTTTTATTTGCAGTGGGCCACGAGTCCGTACGCCGAAACTTATCTGGCACACATGGCGGAAGACGCGGTGGACAAGCTGAAGTTGGGTAGAGGCCCAGGTGTCGATTTTATTTCCGTGAGTTTTTCTTCTGTCGACTACGTCGGACATTCTTTCGGCCCACGAAGCTGGGAAGTGCAGGACGAACTGACTCGCCTGGATCGCGATCTAGGCGAATTCTTCACGCATCTTGATAAAACTGTTGGGCGCGGGAAATATGTGGTGGCTTTCAGCTCGGATCACGGTGTCGCGCCTGTCCCAGAAGATTTGCGTAAGACTGGCGTAGATGCAGGGCGCCTCAATGTCGAAGAGGTAAGAAATCGCATCGAGCAGGCGCTTGAGCCGCTGCATTACGCAAAGCCTTCGGTATCTAAAATTGACGGGGCCAACGTGTACTTCACTCCAGGCACGTACGCCAAGTTGAAAAGCGATGCGCATGCTTTGCAAATTGTGCTCGATGCTATTCAGGGCGCTCCCGGAGTCGCTCGCGTATATCAAGCTGAGGACGTGGACGACCGGCCGCCCACGCGAAATCCGATGCGCGATGCCGAGGCCGCCGGTTTTTTCAAATCGCGAAGCGGAGATTTGCTTATCGTGCCCAAGCCGTACTGGATCTGGGATTATTCCGCGCCGGGAAAAGCCGGCCGCAACGGTGGAACTTCGCACGGCACACCGTATTTTTACGACCAGCGCGTTCCCGTGATTTTGATGGGCGCCGGAATTCGTCCCGGAAAATATTACGGACCGGCTACGCCTGGCGACATTGCGCCGACGCTTGCCACTCTTTGCGGTATTACGCTGGCTACGCATGATGGCAGAACGTTGGCAGAAGCGCTTGAGGGAGCTCAGTCAACGCAGGGACCGGCATCTTCTCAGACACGATCAACAAGCGAAGCCAACACCTCCAGCGATCGCTAAAAAATTTCTCACAACCGCGTAGCGATTCCGCCGGGAATTCTCCGGCTGCATCTCTCATGCTTCGTGTTATCCTGCAGCGGATGTGACCTCCGCTGGCCCTGTCGATCTCAGCGTTAACATCGGCGCGTTGCGCCTCAGAAATCCCATTATTGCGGCGAGCGGAACGTTTGGTTACGGCCTCGAATTTGCCCACCTTATCGATTTAGACGCCATCGGTGCTTTTGTTACTAAAGGGCTATCACTCAACTCTATACAGGGTTCCCCTGCTCCCCGGCTGTGCCACACGCCTTCAGGAATGCTGAATGCCGTGGGACTCCAAAACGTCGGAGTTCGCGCGTTTGTCGCGGAAAAACTTCCGGTACTAAGGAAATTCGTCACCCCCGTATTAGTTAACATCTTCGGGTATTCACCTGAGCAGTACGCCGAGGTGATCCGTATCCTCGAAGATGCTCCGGGAATTGCCGGGTATGAGCTCAATGTCTCCTGCCCCAATGTGAAGCAGGGTGGCATCCAATTTGGTAGCGATCCCGCCACGGTGTCCGAGGTGGTGGGCATCGCCAGGCGAGCAGCGGTCAGCAGACCCCTTTGGGTGAAGTTGTCGCCACTGGTTACAGACATTAGGGTTATCGCCAAAGCAGCGGAAGAGGCTGGGGCGGATGGGTTGACAGTAGCTAACACCTACCCGGCGATGTCGATTGACGTCAAGACCCGCAGGTCCAGGCTCGGATGTCCTACAGGGGGGCTATCGGGCCCGGCAATACGTCCAATAACCCTGAGACTGGTGTGGGAAGCTGCTAAGGTCGTCAAGATCCCAATCATAGGGCTGGGAGGCATCGAGACGGTCGACGACGTGCTTGAGTACTTATCCGTGGGAGCTCGGGCTGTCCAAGTGGGCACGGCTAACTTCGTAAGCCCAACTGCGATAGGAGGCTTGGCCGCACAGCTAAATAAGCGGGCTACAGGGTTTAATGTACAGAATATACAGGGTTTAACTGAAGTTTTGGTACCGAAGATGGATTGACCGGTCGGGCAGGGGCTGGTACGCTGTTCAGTATGATGATGCGAAAAAGACACAATATGCGACGTTCGATTCACATCCTCTACGCCGTCTTCCTGTGGATACCGGTGATGTTCCTGGCCGCCCAATCCATCGATGCTCCTTTGGTGGCCCGGTCAAACGAGCCCGTTAAGCCCCTAAAGACCTGGGTGGGAAACGCCAGTTGGTACGGGCCTAACTTTGACGGTAAGACGACAGCCAACGGGGAAGAGTTCGACTCCGAGGCTCTGACCGCGGCCCACCCTAACCTGCCGTTTGGGTCTGTCGTGCGGGTAGTGAACGTCAGGAATGGAAAATTTGAAGTAGTACGTATTAATGACCGCGGTCCTTACCAAGAGGGACGCGAAATTGATGTATCCTATCGCGTGGCCAGAAAGATCGGCTTAACCCATGCCGGAGTTACGAAGGTCCGGTTGGAATTAATGCAGTTACCGCAGCGCCCCTAGAAGAGCTCCGGAAGGCCGGGGCCACAACGTGACCTTGACCTTTGATGCTCATCCGCGAAGTAACCTGATCGTAGCCCTCGATTTTGATTCGTTATCGACCGCGGTAAAGTTCGCCAAGCAGATTGCTCCACTTGTGGGCATGTTTAAAATCGGGGGCCAGCTCTTTACTGCAGCCGGACCTGCGGCCGTCAAGGAGATCGCCGCGCTGGATGTCGGCGTCTTTCTGGATTTGAAATTCCACGATATACCCAACACCGTCGCAGGGGCAGTGCTGTCAGCTGCTTCGCTACCAGGCGTTGAGTTGCTCAACGTTCATGCCTTGGGCGGCAGCGCCATGCTGCAGGCGGGCGTTCAAGCCATCAGTGCGGGAGTGGCGATGGGCGCCAATCGCGCCAGGCTTCTCGCGGTGACCATTTTGACCAGCATGGACGATGAGGCTTTGCTGGAAGTCGGCATTACCAGCCCAGTCACGGACCGCGCGACCAAGCTTGCGGTGATGTCGCAAAAAGCGGGTGTAGATGGCGTAGTAGCTTCCGTGCAGGAGGCCTTGGCGATCCGCGAAGCGTGCGGACGCGATTTTCTTATCGTGACTCCGGGGGTGCGCCCGAAAGACGAATCGTCTTCCGCGCAGCGCGATGATCAGTCTCGCACCGCGACGCCCGCGGAAGCGATCCGTGCCGGAGCGGATTTCATTGTGGTGGGGCGCCCCATACTTGCGGCTCGCGATCCTCGCGCCGCGACGCAAACCATCGTCGAAGAAATTGTCGCGGCGAAGCAATTCTCATAATCCTTCCAATTTGAATTCATTGCGCTCGGAATTTGGTCGCGCCTTTTCTTGACCGCAGTGCAAGCCGCCGATAAGCTGGTGGTTCTCCTTCCAGGTGAGATGTTAAATGGATCAGATACAGGTTACATTGCCTGACGGCAAAGTCCAGGAAGTGCCCAAGGGCACCACGCCGCTGGAGATTGCCCGCAAAATATCTCCGCGCCTTGCGGATGCCGCGCTGGTGGCACGCATCTCCGCCGGTAATGGCGTACCGAATTCCACTGGTGCGGATAACAGCGAATTGATCGATCTGCGCCGCCCGTTGGACTACGATGTGAAGCTGCAGATCCTCACGGAAAAAGATGCGGATGCGCTGTACGTGTTCCGGCATTCAGCTGCTCATCTTCTCGCGGCGGCCGTCACGGAACTTTTCCCTGACGTGAAGCTGGGCATCGGCCCGCCAATCGACACCGGGTTTTTCTATGAGTTTCTCCGTGAAGAGCCGTTCACTCCAGAAGACCTGGTGAAGATTGAAGCGAAGATGCGGCAGCTTGCAGCGCAAGACTTGCCGAACGAGCGCAAACTTCTTTCCAAGCCCGAAGCGCTCGAGCTGTACAAAAAAACGAATCAGACATTTAAGTGCGAGCTCGTGGAAGAAAAAGCCACCGAGCCCATGGTTTCGTTTTACACCACCGGGAAATTTATCGACTTTTGCCGCGGCCCGCACATTCCTTCGACCAAGCGCATCACCGCGTTCAAATTAATGAGCGTTGCCGGCGCCTATTGGAAAGGCCAGGAAGCAAATCCGCAGCTACAACGCATTTATGCGGCAGCTTTTTATACCCAGAAAGAGCTCGATGAATATTTGCATCGCCTCGAAGAGGCCAAGCGCCGCGATCACCGCAAGCTGGGAGTGGAACTGGATCTCTTCAGCATTCAGGAAGAAGCCGGTCCGGGACTTATTTTTTGGCATCCCAAGGGCGGGTTGATACGCAAGATTATGGAAGATTGGCTGCGCGACGAACTGTTACGCCGCGGCTACGACCTGGTCGTTACGCCACACATCATGAAACTCGATTTGTGGAAGACCAGTGGGCACACCGGCTACTACCGCGACAATATGTTTGGCCCGGTGGAAGTCGAAAAAACCGACTATCAATTGAAGCCCATGAATTGCCCGGGCCACATCCTGATCTACAAAGCGAGGATGAAGAGTTATCGCGATTTACCGGTGCGTCTCGCGGAGCTTGGCACGGTTTATCGTTATGAGCGCAGCGGCGTGCTGCACGGGCTGCTACGCGTGCGCGGCTTTACACAGGACGACGCGCACATTTTCTGCATGCCTTCGCAAATTGAAAGCGAAGTGGAAGCCTGCCTGGATTTTGCTTTCGCGGTCATGAAGACTTTTGGCTTCGACAAATTTGAGGTTGAACTAAGTGACTGGGACGCGTCCCACCCGGAAAATTACACCGGGAGGCCGGAAGACTGGCAGCGCGCCACTGCCGCGCTGGCCGAAACCATGACGCGCATGAATATCCCGTTTAAGAAAATTGATGGAGAAGCTGCGTTTTACGGTCCCAAAATCGACGTGAAGTTAATCGATGCGATTGGGCGCCCTTGGCAACTCACCACCGTGCAATTCGACTTCAACTTGCCTGCTCGCTTCGGACTGCAATACATCGGAGAAGATGGCGGCAAGCACGAGCCGTTGATGGTTCACCGCGCCTTGCTGGGTTCCGTGGAGCGCTTCTTCGGTATTTTGATTGAGCACTATGCCGGCGCGTTTCCGCTGTGGCTCGCTCCCGTGCAAATCGAGATTTGTCCCGTGAGCGAAAAAGTTGCCGATTACGCGCGCCACGTGACCGATACGCTCAAGAGCCACGGATTCCGCGTGCATCTGGATGATCGCAACGAAAAGCTGCCCGCGAAAATTCGCGATGCCCAGCTTCAGAAAATTCCCTACATGCTGGTTCTCGGTCCCAAAGAATCCGAAGCCGGGACAGTTTCCGTGCGCCATCGCGCCAAGGGCGATCTGGGCCCCAAGCCGCTCCCCGAATTGATCGAGTCGCTAACCAAGGAAGTCGAATCAAAATCTCAGTAGCGGTCTGAGGTTGGTCCAACTTGCGCTTGGAGTTAGCATGGTGCAAACAATTCCACGCCGCACTTTTCTCGCGTTAACTGGCGTCTCGTTGGTTTCTCCAACACTCGGGTTAGGAGAGGATGATCCGCCGAAAGTGCTCGACCATATTCTCCTCGGCTGCAGCGATCTCGACCGCGGTATCGCTTTCGTCGAAGAACAACTTGGAGTTCGCGCGGCGTTCGGCGGTGTTCATCCCGGCCGCGGGACCCGTAATGCGCTTCTCTCTCTTGCTGAAAGGCAGTATCTGGAAATCATCGCGCCTGATCCTCAACAATCCCACGCTCCTGACAATTACGGCCTGAAAGAGTTAACAGGGCCTGGCCTGGTCGGCTGGGCCGCTCATCCCGGCGACTTGTCCCAATTGGCTGCGCGTCTGCGCTCCGCAAACATCCCGTTCGATGGCCCGACCCCAGGCTCGCGTAAACGACCCGACGGTCGGCTGCTGCAATGGCAAACCCTAAATCTCAAAGACAACCAATCCGGTCTCCTGCCATTTTTCATCGAATGGAGCCCGAGTACAATACACCCGTCCGTCGACGCGCCCATCGGCTGCAAGCTCGATCGCTTCGAGATTTCCACTTCAAACGACGTCGAGCTCCAGCGCCTTAGCAGTTTGCTTAGCCTCGATGTACACGTCGGACATGCCGAAAAGCCTGAACTCCACGCTCGTATCGCGGGCCCCAACAGCCGCGTAATGCGGCTGAACTCCAGATGAAACCGTTGGGCGCGTTGACCGGCGAGAGTTGTGTCCGCGGCCTCTTCATGTAGAGATCGCGTGCCGTAAAGGTAGGCCGATGCGCCGCGACAGGTCCTGAAAACGCCGGTTGGACCGCAAGCCGTCCATGCTCGGATCTATGTGAAGATAAATGAGCCAGTGGGAATGTTCTTGGTAGGATTTCTCCAGGTATTCAACCGCACGATCGTCTTCTCCCAGGCCGATGTGGATTCCAGCGAAGAAGTAAGGTGCAACATACTTTTGCTTTGCCAGGTTCGTCAGATCATTAAGGATCTGGATTGCTTGCTCTCTCCTACCTGCGGTAGCAAAGGTTTGCGCCAAGGCCGCATTCATCAGAGGACTGCCGCCAGACAGCTTCACACCTTTCTCACCCTCCGCGATGGCCAGTTCATAGCGACCCATTTTCGTGAGTAACAAGCCCAGAACCCAATACGTGACTGGATAATTTGGGTCCAATTCGACAGTTCTCTGGAGTTGTTCGAGGGCATCATCGTATCTACGGGCCATGTAGAAATCCCGTCCGATAGCGACGCTGATAATGAGGGATAACGGGTCCAGCTCTTGGCTGTTTTTTACCCTCGCGATAGCTTCCACGTGGCGGCCCATGGTCATCAAATACTCCGCGTACCAATGACTGGCGGTCGGATGGGCGGGATTTAAGGCAAGGCTGCGTTCGAATTCCTTCTGAGCTTCTTGCCACTGCCAATCGTGAAGCCACAGCACGGCTGCCAGTGGCGTGTGGGCTTCGCCAAGATTCGGGTCTAGCCGGAGGGCCTGCATCGCGGCCATTTTGCTTTTAGGGAACGCATCCTTCGGCGGCAGATAACTATTCCACCCCAGAAGCACGTACGAATCAGCCAGACCGGTGTATGCGAGAGCGTAGCTGGGATCTTTCTCGACAGCTTGCTGAAAGTATTCGATGGCCTTGTAGAATCCGTCTTCGGTCCACCTGTTCCAATGATGGCGACCTTTCAGATAAAGCCGGTAAGCCTCGGCATCGTCCGTTTGGTGTTTGGTTAAGCGTTTTTTTTCTGTTCGAGTGAGCTTTAACCGCAATTTCTCCGACATTTCGTTGGAAATTTCATCTTGAATCGCAAAGATATCTCCCGGCTTGCGATCGTATTGCGCGCCCCACAATTGAGACCCCGAGGCCACGTCGACCAACTCGGTCCCAATGCGCAAAGATCCGCCGCTCTGCATTATTCTTCCGGTGAGAACGGCGCGCACCTTAAGTTCGCGACCGACGGCTTGGGGATCAATTCGCCGGCCCTTGTAACGAAATACCGTACTCTGGGCAATTACTCGCAGTTTGGGTACGGTCGCCAGGATGTTGATAAGACTGCCCGCGATTCCGTCGCTTAGGTATTCGTGCTCCGGGTCGCGACTAGCATTTTCGAAAGGCAAAACTGCAAGCGAGTCAATGATCTTAGAGACTCGCTCTGGGCGGACGGCACCGGTGTCCGGCTTCGAGGTTCGCGTTCTCTGTTTCCCGGTCGGGTGTAAACGGCTGATGCTCGATATCAGGGGGGATTCTGCGTCTCCTTCCGCAGTTCTCCAACCGGAAACGGTCCTGGAATCAGTGTCTCGCTGTAGTTGTTGCAGATCAGTGAGTATGTCAGCTACGTGCTGATAGCGTTGCCCTCTATCCTTGTGAAGTGCCTTGCTAGTGATTTCCTCGAGTCTTAGCGGGATATCGGGATTGATATTTCGCGCGGGAACGGGGGACCGCGTTAGCACGGCCTCAATAACCATTCCGCCTGTGGCGCCGCTAAACGCCTGGCGCCCCGTCGCCATTTCATATAGAACCAGGCCGAGCGAGAAGATATCCGTGCGTTGGTCCAGACTATCTCCGCGGACCTGCTCGGGTGACATGTAGGAAGGAGTGCCGCTGATGATGCCCACGATCGAAGTAGAACCCGGCAGTTCACCGCCAAGATCTAGGTCCGCGCCGGCAATGCCTTTGGGAACAAGTTTCGCGAGGCCAAAATCGAGTACCTTCGCCTGGCCGCGCTTGGTTACGAAAATATTCGCTGGTTTGATGTCGCGGTGGATTATTCCTTCGGCGTGGGCGGCGTCCAAAGCCTCCGCTATCTGGATCCCGAGTTTCAGCAGTTCT
>DATBBY010000135.1:0-49856 GCA_036270765.1 Candidatus Acidiferrum sp. | reverse complement strand
TCGTGGACCTTTGTGCCGTACCGTATGCGGTGCTAAAGTTTATGGACGGTGTGGCGATATGGTGCAAGGGTTAGCACGCGGCCCTCTCAAGGCCGAAATCCGGGTTCGAATCCCGGTATCGCTGCCAAAACCTTGCCAAATAATACGAAACCGGGGATTATGACCGAGTAAAGACAGACGTACAAAATAAGTCAGTATCCATAAAAAAGCGACCCCAAAGCTCGGCCCGCAACTAACTAACAGTTTGGAGATTATGTTGAATACTTACAATGTCACTCTGAAATATGAAGACCGGAAAACGGGTCCGGACGGCCGCACGATCAAGATTGATGCGTCCAGTATTGGTGGTGCGATTGGAAAGGCCACTCGGGAATTCGTGAAGAGTTTGGATCGCAAGCAGCGTTTCGATATGAATAAAGGATTAAAGATCGAAGCTATGCGAGTCACTACGGACAAGACGGAAGCGCCTAAAGAGGCTTCTGGAGAAGCGGCTGAACCAGAGCCGAGCGAGTAGTAAACCGCCCGCCAATTCTCTCCGTAACTACGTTATAGGCGAGCGCCTCGGTATTTTTGCGATCGCTCAGCCAAGGTCCAGTCACCGAGCAAGCGGCGCCACTATCCGGGGCGGCCGACACCCAAGGCGTCCGCCACGCGATTGATATAGTTGAACCAGGACGCGATCAAAGTGATCTGCAGGATTCCGCGATCATCAAAGCCTGCCGCGCGGAGTGCCACGTGGTCAGCAGGGCTGCATTGCGTGGCGTCTTTGGTTAACTTCACCACGTAATCGACCATCACGCGATCCTGGTCGCTGATGGGCGCACTTTTGTAATCCCGTTGCAGCGCCTCAACCATTTCTTTATTCAGTGTTACGCGACGCAGAAACTCTGCGTGTGACTCGATTCAATAGTGGCAGCGGTTGGTGACCGACACCATGGTGGCAATCATTTCGTGCTGATGGCGTGTCAACGGCAAATCGGGAGACATCAAAGCACCAAAAGTGCTGAAGGCATGGAAGAGAACATCAGGCAGCAAGGTGTGTGAAGCGACAATCCCGGCTGCTTCGCCCGCGTTGTCGACCACTGCAACGGGTATGGCGTATTCGACAGGATAAAGTTTGCGCTGCGACTCCATCGCGTTTTTGACGCGCTCGTCTTCATCCATTCGAACAGTCTTGATCCAGGTCATATGCGCTCCAGCGGGAATTAGCGGTGCCGCTCACGACTCAGCGTACAAAAAATCGGCCGGATGGCTTCGATCATCCGGCCGCGGTGCATTTGGGGTGCTTCCGGGCCAGCCAAGTGCCGACCGGGAAGCGGGGTGTCCTATACGGAAGTTATAAGGCGAGCGCGAATTGCTGGCAATAATGTAAAAACACTAGGGTAGGCTGAGTTTAAGGGGCAAAGTGGACGTGAACCAGGCCCGTCGGGCGGTAAGTGAGTTGTTGGGTGTTCCGAAGTGAATAACGATGTGAGGGATCGAAGAGAGTTCCTCCGCTTCGCGGGCCGACTCGTTCGCGGACGAACGAGAGGAAGAGCCATCGGCCTACTCCGGTCGGAATGACCGGCGGTTGTAGTTCGGCTGGGTTGTCTGGCAATTTTTCGTGTGGAGACTTGATTTGTGTGGAGACCTGATTCGAGCGAAATGATTCCCAACTTAGCTGGTTAATGTTTTTATGGCTTTAGATTCGGTGCATTCGTAGCGGCCTGCGGCGAGATTCTTGAATTCTTCGTTTCTGCCACTGGGCCAATCGATGGTGACGCGATCGATTTTGTCGCGTTTGCCGAGACCAAAGGTGACCGGCAACTCCGACTGCGAAAGATAGCTGGAGCCGCCGTGCACCAGGCGCGTTTGAGTTTGCCCGTTGTAGAAAATGCGCACGCAAGCGCCGATGCCATCCCGATTCGATTTCGTGCCAACAAGGCGAAAGTGGATGCTGCGATTGCCCGAGGATTGATCGTTGCGAAACAGATACGCGGGCCCGTTGTTGGTAGTCATGAGAATGTCAAGGTCGCCGTCGCCGTCAAAGTCCCCATACGCCAAGCCACGTCCCACTTTAGGTTTTTCAAATCCGCCGCCAACTTCGGTGGCGATATCGCGAAATTTTCCATTGCCGGCGTTGAGAAACAATTGTGGAGGCTGCGCATAACCCACATTGCCGCGAATGTTGCGCACCGTTTCGTCGATGTGGCCGTTGGCTACCGCAAGATCGAGGGCGCCGTCGAGATTCACGTCCAGGAAAGTACAGCCGAATCCAAGAGTGCTTTTAGACGGACCGCCGATGCCACTTGCTTGTGAGATGTCATCGTAAGTGGTGGCCGAGACAGCGCGATACAAACCGATCATTTCGTTATCAAAATTGGTGATAGCCACGCCAGGTCGGCCGGAATTGTCGAAATCGCCAGTATCCACGCCCATTCCAGCACGCGCCTTGCCTTCGGCGCTGAAGGCCAGTCCGGCCTCCACGGCGACGTCTTTAAATTTTCCATTGCGCAAATTGCGGTAGAGCTTATTTGGCTGCGTATCGTTGGCCACAAGCAGATCGGGCCAGCCGTCTTGGTCGTAATCAAACATGGCCACCCCGAGAGATTTGGAGCTGCTGTCGAAGACTCCGCTCGTGGCGGTGACATCTTCGAAGGTGCCGTCTCCACGATTGCGGAAGAGCCAGCAGGTATTGCCGCGATAGGCTTCCGGAGTGCAATAGGATTTATGAGTGCCATCGAGGCTGCAAAACACGTCGTGCTCGGGCGACCAGCGCACATAGTTGCATACGAATAAGTCGAGCAAGCCATCGCGGTCGTAATCGATCCACAAGGCTGAAGTGCTAAAACCTTGGTGGGTGAGAAATCCAGCCGCTCGGGTAACGTCAGTGAATTTGCCGTCACCATTGTTGCGGAAGAGATGACTCTGCCCGACGCAGCTTATGAAAATGTCCGGGAATCCATCGTTGTTGTAATCGCCGATGGCCACACCCATTCCATACATTTCGATATCAAGGCCGGCGGCGCGAGTAACATCGGTGAAAGATCCGTTGCGATTGTTGCGGTACAAACGCAGAGTCGATTTCTGCCGTTTGTGACCGGGCCAATCCATGCTATTCACCAGCAAAATGTCTTGCCAACCGTCGTTGTCGTAGTCGAGAAATGCGCAACCCGAGCCGAGGGTTTCGGGCAGAAATTTTCCTCCGAAGGCTCCGCTATTGTGCTGAAACTGAATTCCTGCCGCGGTGGTGACGTCGGCGAACCTGAATCCGAGCGTCGCGGGCGGCGTGCCAAAAAGCCCGCCAAGAAAATTGTTCGGCTCGAAGGCGGTGTTAAGGGCCAAGCCGCCAGCTGCGGCGACAAACTGGCGGCGCTTCATGTAAGCCCACGCCTCACGGAAGCCGACGCGTCATTGCCAAGTTTCATGGAAGGTTGGCCAGCCCGTTGCGAATGGCATAGACCACAAGTTCAGCGGTTTTGTGAATGCCTAGGGCGTCCATGATGTTGGCGCGATGCACGGCCACGGTGTTGGAGCTGAGATTCAAATCAACGGCAATTTCCTTGTTGGATTTTCCCGCCACGATATGCTGAAGAATTTCCAGTTCGCGGGTAGTGAGGCCAGATCCGCGTTCGCCCTTGAGCGACGCCGGTTTGGAAACCTGCGGATCCAAAACAGCTTTGCCTAGCGCGACAGTCTTCACGGCGTTCACGAGGTCGAGCTCCATGGCATTTTTTAAAACATATCCACGCGCGCCAGCGTCGAGAGCCTGGCGCACTAGAGTTTCTTCGGAGTGCATGCTCAACATCAAAATTTCCACCGCAGGAAATTCCTTGCGAATACGCCGCGTCGCTTCGATGCCATTGAATTCGGGAAGGGCGCAATCCATCACGACTACCCGTGGACGCAATTCGAGCGCCAGTCGAACGGCTTCGGGGCCATCGCTGGCTTCCGCAACCACGGAAATTTCTGGATCGTCTTCCAGCATGCGGCGGAAACCGCGTCGCACCAGGGCGTGATCGTCGACCAGCAAAACGGTAATTTTACGCGGCATGAGTTTGTAATTTTTCCTGAGGAATTTTCATACGGATCAAAGTGCCTCCCTGTGCGGGGTGCGAGATGTCCAAAGTGCCGCCGATTAATTCTGCGCGCTCACGCATGCCCACTAATCCAATGCCCCGGGGAGTATCTCCATTTGGAGTGTTCGGGCTGACGAAGCCTTTGCCGTGGTCTTGCACTTCCAGCTCGAGAGCATGGGGCAGAAATTTAAGGCGAATCCACGCTTCGGTAACACCGGCGTGGCGGCTAACGTTGTTAAGGGCTTCCTGAATGATGCGATAAAGATGAACGCCAGCGCTGGTATCTACGGGAAACGACTGGCCGGATTTTTCATAGTGCAAACGAATGCCGGTTTGGCGTTCCACCGTAGGAATATACCAGTCTAGGGTGCTCTCGAGCCCGGCTTCTTCAAGCAAAACGGGATGCAGTGCTTGGGAAAGGCTCCGAATATTATTCAGTGTGGATTGCGCGATTTCGCGGACTTCCTGAAGGTCAGCGCGTAACGGCGAACCTTCGGGCGCCTGATTTCCGGCGCGTCCCAGCATGGCGCCGATGGCGGTGAGGACTTGGCCAAACTCGTCGTGCAATTCTCGGGAGATGTGGCGCAACGTGGATTCCTGCGTGGAAATTAATTTCTGAGCGAGATCGCTGCGCTGCTCCGAGAGTTCGGCCAACCGCGCGAAAATCTGGCGGTTAGCGCGAATGAGGTAAAGGCTGGTGAGCACGATGGCAATCAGTGTGGCCGCAAGAAAAAGATACAGCTGGCGTTGGACACTGTCGTAGATATGCGCGATGCGTGCAGCAGCTTGTTCCTCGCCTTCGTTATTTTCAACCAGCAAGCGCGATACGGCGGTGCTCAATGCCTGCTGGCGGGCCTGAAGTGTCAGACGGATCTGCTCGCGTGCTTCAGCGTCTTGGGCAGCAGTGGCTAAAGCAAACATGCGATTCACGGCATCCCAAAATTGCGCAAGCGACTGGTCGAGATACAGGCGCTGCTCAGGAGTTCGATTGGCGCCCGCAAACTGTTCTTCGAGTTTCAGTGCGGCATCCAGATCGGCATGAATGCGATCGAACTGTGCGGACCATGCGGTGAGAGGATAAGGCTCGGCGGCGTCGAGCATGTCGCGCATGGCCAGCGCGATGGAATTCAAGTCATTCTGAATGCGCAGAAGCTGCAGGGAATCTTTGCGATTACGGTCGACCATCTCGCTCTGCAAGCGGCGCAAACCCGAGAGCTGCACGGTGATGTAGGACGCGTAAGCCAGCACGGCACCCAGCGTAATGATCAAGCCGAAAAGCAGGCCGGTGGTCGGCGAGCGTTGGGAGGAGAACTTCTGCACGGGCTGCACCGGGAAAGAATACCTCAGGCGAGGATGCGGCGGCGCAATACGGCGACGAGCACGGTCATAACGGCGCAACCAAAGAGCGGAACCAGCAAACCCACCCTCAAACTATTGGCGTGTTGCGAAACAAATCCTACCAGCCAGGGCATCGTCGCGCCGCCCACTGCGGCCATCGAAAACATCACGCCACCCAGCCGGCGGGCCCGTTCGCCATACCATTTGGAAAGCCAGGAAATGAAAATGGGATAAACGCTGGCGAGGCCAAAGCCAGCGAGGAGCGCGGCGAGAATTATCTGTGAGCGCGCGGCGGCGAGCAACAACGACGTCGTTCCCAAGGCCGAGATCACCAATCCGGTAATCACCAGCAAGCTTTCTTTCACCTTTGTAAGAATCAACGCGGAAATTCCGCGGCCAGATAACAGCCCAGCCCAGAAGAACATGGGCATGACGGCGGAAGCATCCCCCGTACCCATTCGATGGGCCTGCTCGGCTACCCACCCGGAGATAGCGTTCTCGGTGCCGATGTACAAATAAAAGAGCAGAGCTAGCGCTACAGGAACGTGGATGGGATGCGGCGCATTAGGTTTTTGTTCCGCTGTCACGGTCTTTGGAGTTTTTGAAGACGGGCCCGCGAATTTCATGCTCGCAAAGAAAATGCTTAGAAGCAGCGCGCAGGCGGCGATGGAAAGCAAAACGGCAGTGTGACGATCAGCTCTAAGTCCGGCCAAAAGCAGAAGCGGACAAGCGATGGCGCCGATTCCCCAAGCCATATTTATTAAATTTAGCGCCGCCGCGCGTCGCGTCCCGGAAATTTCCGCGATGCACAGATTTGTCGCCGGAATGGCTATTCCGAAACCGAAGCCATACAAAGCGGTGGATAACAACGCAATGTATTGGCTGGCGCTGTTGAGACCGGTGACTCCCGCGGCCATGAGGAAAAAGCCCAGAACCAGTGCATCGCGATAGCCGCGTGTGGAGAGAATCGCGCTGGTGAGCAATACCCCCAGGAGCGATCCGGTGAATTGCGTGGTAAAGAATAAACCTGCTTGCGTATCGTCAAGAGCCCAGCGTGCGATGAATGTTGGAAGGCTGGGGCCAACAATTGTGGCGATCATGCCGCTGATTACGAAGCCTGCGAACAGTGCTGCCTGGAGAAACTTGAGACGGCGAGATTCGTCAGCAGCGGGGGGCGGTAACATGCGCGTTGTCATTTTGCGCGAGGTTAAGGCCGCGGACAATGAGACAGTAGCTCTGCGGGGCGGTCCGGCGTCCTTTTCATTTCTACTAACGGTGGCAGGAATCAAGAGTTGGTGAAGTAAAATTTGTGCGGGGATGAAATGCCATGATTGACGTCGGGTTGATCGGGTTTGGTTTAGCGGGCTGCGCATTTCATGCGCAGGTGATTCGCGCCACGCCAGGGTTGCGGCTGGCTGCGATTCTGCAACGCCATGGAAACGAAGCAGCTGAAAAGTATCCCGACGTTCGGGTGGTGCGCAGCGTCGAGGAACTTCTGAATATTCGCGACGTTCGACTTGTGGTGATCGCCACGCCGAATGAGACTCACGCGCCGATTGCCCGGCAATGCCTGGAAGCCGGGCGCGACGTAGTGGTGGACAAACCGTTCGCAACGACACTGAAGGAAGCTGCAGATCTAGTTGAACTGGCGCGAAAACGTGGAAGACTTATTACTGTTTACCAGAACCGGCGATACGACGGAGATTTTCAAGCGATTCGACAGATTGTTGCGGATGGCCATTTGGGGCGAATTGTTCGCTTTGAAACAAACTACGATCGGTTTCGGCCTGATTTGAAGCCTGGAGCGTGGCGCGAACGTGTTGGTCCGGGTAGCGGGATTTTGTTCGACATTGCGCCGCACCTGATCGATCACGCGCTGGTGCTTTTCGGGCTGCCGGAAGCGGTGACCGGGGATATCCGGATGGAGCGCACCGTCGCGGTGGTCGATGATTCCTTCGACGTAATGCTGCACTATGCTGGCGGCATGCGCGCGGTGCTGCGTTCGACGATGCTGGCGGTGGCACCGCGCCCGAGATTTGTGTTGCATGGCACTCGCGGATCATTTGTTAAGCAGACCTTCGATCCGCAAGAAATAAATTTGCGGAGTGGACATGTGCCCGAAAATGGGCCGTGGGGTGGCGAGCCTGAGGAAGATTGGGGAGTTCTAACCACCATACAGAACGACGTAGTTACGAGGCGTAGCGTCCCATCTGCGTCGGGCGATTACCGCGATTACTACGCCAACATTCGAGACGCGATTCTGGGTCGCGCGACGCTGGCGGTGACTCCCGAGTATGCCTTGAATGTGATGCGCATTTTAGAGATGGCGCAAGAAAGCAGCAAGATGCGTTGCACGATAGCTTGGTAGAGTTGCGTATAATCTTTGGAGAAGTGCTGCAGGAGCGTTGCGTTGCCTAAGATTGAGTTAGCCCCGTCAATATTGTCCGCGAATTTCGCGCAGCTCGCCGGGGATGCCAAGGCTGCGCTGGAGGCGGGCGGCACGTTGCTGCACGTCGACGTGATGGACGGGCATTTTGTGCCGAATATCACCATTGGGCCGCCGGTGGTTAAGTCGCTGCGCGCGGCGATTCCTGACGTAATTTTCGATTGCCACTTGATGATTGAAAGACCGGACGAATTGATTCCGGCGTTCGCGGAGGCGGGAGCAACGTGGATCTCGGTGCACCAGGAAGCTTGCGAGCATCTGGATCGCACGCTGCATCTCATCGACTTGCACGGCTGCCGGCCAGGAGTGGTGATCAATCCAGCCACGCCGGTAGAAATGCTCGATGAAGTGTTGGACATCGTTCACCACGTGCTGGTGATGTCTGTGAATCCGGGTTTTGGCGGGCAGAAATTTATTCGGGGAGCGCTTCGCAAGATCGAGGCACTTGCCAACACGCGCGCAAAGCTCGGGCTGAATTTTAGAATCGAAGTTGATGGCGGCATCGCGCTGGATACGGTTGCGGATGTGGTGCGTGCGGGAGCGGAGCTGCTGGTAGCGGGGAATGCCGTTTTTGGCAGCGGGAATATCGGTGAAAATGTCAGAAAGCTTCTGCAAGCCGCCAAGGGCGCGAAACTCGCACGGGCTTAATTAGCGGCACGTTTTTGCAGTACGAATCTTTCCATCGCTTCGGCAAAACCTTCCTGTTCATTTGAGGCACTGACGTAAGTCGCGGATTTCTGCACTTCCGGGCTGGCATTGCCCATGGCGATACTGACGCCGCTCTTGCGAAACATCAATACATCGTTGGGCATGTCGCCGATAGTAGCGATTTGATCGACAGGCGTGTTCAGAAGCTCGGACATCGCCAGCACCACTTCGCCTTTATTGGCTTTGGGGTGGGTCACGTCCAGGTAATACGGTTGCGATCGCGCCGCAGAGGCTCGATTGCCGCAGGCTTCCTGAGTGTCTTTTTCGCAGCGTTGTACGGCCTCCAGGTCGTCGCTGACGCCCACGACTTTCGCAACGTTTTCCAGCAGGTTGTCAAAGCCGGGCACTACAACGGGCGCGAATTTTACGGTCCATTGTTCGCGCGCCACGTGCGGAGCATTCACTTCGCGCACATACCAGTCGATACCGGTGTAAATCCAGACGTCCAGTTTATGATCGAGAATAATTTGGATGACTTTTTCAACCATAGCGCGGGGCAGGAAATTTTCGCGCACGATAGTAGTCAGGTCGGGCTTGGTTATGACACCGCCATTGAAAGCAGCCAGCGGCTCATCAATTTTGAGCGGATCGATCAGCATGGCCATGCCGCGCGGGGGACGGCCGCTGGTGACGGCGAAGTTAATGCCCGCGGCACGTAAGGCCATAACGGATTGAATGGCGCGCTCCGTCAGGATTTTTTCTTGGGTCACCAGAGTGCCGTCAACATCAGCGATAACCAGGTGTACTGGTTTTTGAGGATTCGGAGTGGTCATGCGGTCCTCTCGAGGGTTACTGCTCCTGATAATTCCAGAGCAATCCGCCATCAACGAAAATTGTAGTGCCGGTGATATAGCTGGATTCGTCGGAGGCTAGAAAAACCGCGACAAAGGCTACGTCGCTCGGCTCTCCGAGGCGCTTGAGGGGGATATTTTCAAGTAAAGCCTTCAGCTTTACGGGGTCGTTCAACAGCGCCTTGTTGATAGGCGTTTCGATCGCGCCGGGCGCAATGGAATTTATGGTGATGCCCAGCGGGGCCAGCTCAATAGAAAGGTCGCGCGTCAACATTTTGACGCCGCCTTTGCTGGCACAGTAAGTGGCAAAGTGAGGGAAGGGCAGCTCTTCGTGAACGGAGCTGAGGTTAATGATTTTGCCGCCAGCCTTAGCTTTCATCTGATGTTTTACGAAGGCTTGGGTGATGAAGAACAAACCTTTTAGATTTACATTCAAAACAAAATCGTAATCGGCTTCCGTAACTTCCCAGAATTCAGCGCGCTTCTCTACACCGGCATTGTTGATGAGCACATCGATCTCGCCAAGTTGCCGCGCAGTTTCTTCGACAAAGCGCTGGCCATCCGCAAGCTTGGAGACATCCGCTTGCACGGCGATGGCTTTAGCCCCGTTGGCGCGAAGGCCTTCGACAACTTTTTCCGTGCCAACCTTGTCAGAGAGATAACAGATGGAAACGGCGGCGCCCTCCTGGACAAAACGCTGTGCAATGCCCAACCCAATACCTTGATTGCCTCCGGTGATGGCTACGACTTTGCCCTGCAGGCGATTGGACATTTCACCTCCCGGTTATTTAAGCGATAGGTAAAAGGACTATCTGTCAAAAACAAACCGCGCAGTAAATTCTCCGGCGGTGCCGAAACGTTTGATGATCGGCGCGACCAAAGGACCAATTATTTTTCAATAAATGATACTTAGCAGCGTCAGTTGCTTACGCGACAGTAACTTCCGAGCTCAGATAAACGTCCTGAATGGCGTTCAACAATTGCACGCCTTCTTTCATCGGGCGTTGGAACGCTTTTCGGCCAGAGATGAGCCCGGTGCCACCGGCGCGCTTATTGATAACCGCAGTGGTCACTGCCTCTTCGAAATCATTCGCGCCGGAAGCGCCGCCACTGTTAATGAGCCCGGAGCGGCCCATGAAGCAGTTGGCAACCTGGTAGCGGCAGAGATCGATGGGGTGATCGCTGGACAGTTCGGTGTAAATGCGCTTATCAAACTTGCCGTAACTGGAATCGCCCATGTTCAGCGCCTGGTAGCCGCCATTATTTTCGGGCAGCTTTTGCTTGATGATGTCCGCTTGAATGGTTACGCCGAGATGGTTGGCCTGGCCGGTGAGATCGGCGGAGAGGTGATAGTCCTTATCTTTCTTGAAGGCGTTGTTGCGAAGGTAGCACCACAAAACAGTGGCCATGCCTAACTCGTGCGCCGCGGCGAAGGCTTGACTGACTTCCACGATCTGGCGTCCGCTTTGTTCCGAACCAAAATAAATCGTGGCGCCGACTGCGGCAGCACCCATGTCGTGGGCTTCCTTGACGGTTCCAAAGAAAATCTGATCGGCTTTGTTGGGATAAGTCAGCAACTCGTTATGGTTCATTTTTACGATGAAGGGAATCTTGTGCGCATACTTACGCGCGACAGCGCCGAGCACGCCGAATGTCGAGGCTACGGCGTTGCAGTTGCCTTCCATAGCCAGCTTGACGATATTTTCCGCGTCAAAATAGTCGGGGTTTTTCGCGAAGCTCGCGCCGGCGGAATGTTCGATACCCTGGTCGACAGGCAAAATCGAAAGATAACCCGTATTCGCCAGGCGGCCGCGACCGAACATGCGCTGCAAATTGGTAAGCACGCGAATATTGCGATCCGAAATCGCCCAGATGCGGTCGACAAAATCAGGCCCGGGCAAATGCAAACGGTCTTTTGAAATTTTCGGTGAATTGAAGCCCAGCAGAGATTCCGCTTTTGCTCCCAAATAGGTTTCGATCTTCCCGGTGGTTGTACTGGTGGCCATATAGTTCTCCTGTTTATTCTCGAATGGCGTTAGTGAGCATACTGCCTGCGGCTTCATCGACGAGCCATAGTAATTTTCCGTTGGTGGGCTGCAGCAGTTGTGCCGGCAACTGTTCAGGCTCGTAAGGGCCTTCGAGCACACCTTTGAGCGCCAATGCCTTTTCTTTTCCTGCGACCATGAAAAGAATCATCTCCGCATTGTTCGCTGCGGGGGCGGTGAAGGTGATGCGCTCGGTATATAGTTTGCCGACCCAGTTGTGAACTACTATGCGACTCTGAGCGTGCAATGCTTTTGTTCCAGGAAAGAGCGAGAGGGTGTGACCTTCTTCGCCCATACCCGCTAAAACCAGATCCAATCGCGGCAACTCCGCGTCTTTGAGATGGAAATGCGCGCGTAAGTCTTGTTCGTACTCTTTGGCGGCGCGCTCGGGGTCGGAATATTCGCCCTTCATGCGATGAATTTGCTCCGGTTTCAGCGGAGCTTTCGTGATCATGGATTCTGAAGCCATCTTAAAGTTACTTTGCGGATCGTCCGGTCCCACGTGGCGTTCATCGCCGAAGAACAAATGCATTTTATCCCAGGGAACTTTGGCGCGCAGTTCGGGGTCAGTGGCCAACAGAGAATAGAGTAATTTTGGAGTTGAGCCGCCAGACAAAGCGACCGAGAAAGATCCGTTGCGAGTAACCGCGGATTGCGCGATCTTTACAAACTCTTCGGCAGCGCGTCTGGCGATGGCAGGGTTGTCCTTCAGAATATAAACTTCGCGTTGTTTTGCGGCGGCTGGCATCAGGCGATTCCTACACGGTCAATCGGGATAGCACCATCGCTGGTACGGTTGCGCCGGCCAAGCCCTTCGTTGCCGACGTTGTGCCACTCGCGACCGTCGCGTTCCAGTAACTCCTTGGCTTCATGAGGGCCCCAGGATCCCGCGGCGTAGTTAGGAAAATCACGCGGCGGCAAGGCGTGCCAGACATCGAGAATGGGTTGAATGACATTCCAGCCGGCTTCCACCATGTCGGCGCGTTGGAAAAGCGTGGCATCGCCAACCATGCAATCGCGCAAGAGGCGCTCGTAACCGGTGCTGTGCTCCGATCCGAAATAAGTGGCGTAATCGAAGTCCATATTGACGAGGCCCAGCTTCATTATGGAGCCGGGAACTTTGGCGCCGAAGCTCAGAGAGATGCCCTCATCGGGTTGAATGTGGACGACGAGTCGATTGGTTTCAAGATTACGCACGCTGGTATTGCGGAATAGAACGAAAGGCGTGCGCCGGAATTGAATCACGACTTCGGTTTCGCGTTGCGCCAGGCGCTTGCCGGTGCGCAAATAAAAGGGAACGCCGGCCCAGCGCCAATTATCGATTTGGAGCTTTAAGGCCACGAAGGTTTCCGTGTTCGAATCGCGCGCGACATCAGGTTCGCTGCGATAGCCGACGACGCGCTGAGCATCAACGGTGCCCTCGCCATACTGGCCGCGAACCATGCAGGTAAGTACTTCCTCCGGGCCGAAAGGTTGAATAGCGTGAAGGACCTCGGCCTGCTTGTTGCGGACTTCATCGGCGTCGAAGGAAATGGGCGGCTCCATGGCCGTCATGGTCAGTAATTGGAAAAGATGATTAGGGACCATGTCACGAAGCGCGCCGGCGGTTTCATAGAAGCCGCCGCGATGTTCTACGCCGACGGTTTCCGCGGCGGTGATTTGCACATGATCGACGTAGTTACGATTCCAGAGCGGTTCGATAATGTTGTTGGAGAAGCGGAAGACCATCAGATTCTGAACGGTCTCTTTCCCAAGGTAGTGATCAATGCGGTAAATCTGGTTCTCGGTGAGGACTTGTTTCAGGTCCTGGTTAAGCTGTCTTGCGGATTCGAGATCGTGGCCGAAGGGCTTTTCAACGATCACGCGAGCCCAATGGCCGTCTTCTTCCTTGGTGAGTCCGGCCTCGCCCAACTGTTTGGCTATAGCGGAGAAAAATCTGGGAGCCACGGCCAGATAGAAAAACTTATTGCCGAGCGTATTGTGCTGTTTAGTGGCTTCCTCGATTTGTTCCTTGAGCCGCTGGTAAGCCTGAGGATCCTGAAAATCCGCTTTTACGTAATAGATGCGTTCGGTAAACCAGTTCCAGAGTTTCTGATCGATGGGCGCGCCCGCATATTTGGGAATCTCATCCGTCAACATTTTGCGGAACGTTTCGGTGGTGAAGTCATTGGCAGCAAAACCAACGATGGCGAATTGCTTGGAGAGCAGGCCATCGCTGGCAAGATTGCAAAGGGCGGGAATTAATTTTCGCTTGGTTAAGTCGCCGCTAGCGCCAAAGATCACCATGACGCAAGGCGCCCCTACGGGATTGGGATCCAGATGATTCAAGCTCATGAACGAGGGCCCTGCCTTTGGTTTGCGATTGCGCTAAGACTTCTAAATCTTATTTCGCTGCTTTTTTCTCAAGGTGTCCGCCGAACTGATATCGCATGGCGGACAAAATCTTCCCGGCGAACTCATCTTCGCCTTGTGACGAAAAGCGCTGATATAGCGCCGCGCTGAGAACCGGAGCCGGGGTGGTGGACTCAATCGCGGCCATGATGGTCCAGCGGCCTTCTCCAGAATCGGAGACGCGCCCTGAAAAACCTTCGAGGTTGGGTTTATCTAAAAGCGAAATGGCGGTCAGATCGAGCAGCCACGAAGCCACCACGCTGCCGCGGCGCCATAACTCAGTGACGTCCGCAAGATTGAAGTCGTATTGATAATGGCTGGGGTCACGCAATGGCGCGGTCTCAGCGTCTGTTTCGCGATGAGATTTGCCGACGTTGGCGTGCTTCAAAATATTTAGGCCCTCGGCGTACGCAGCCATCAAGCCATATTCGATTCCGTTGTGAACCATTTTCACAAAGTGGCCGGCGCCCGACAGACCGCAATGCAGATAGCCTTCCTCGGCGGTCCCAGTGGCTTTTTCGCGGCCGGGAGTGCGATCAATATTTCCGCGGCCAGGCGCGAGCGTTTTGAAAATGGGATCGAGGTGTTTTACGACGTCATTTTCGCCGCCAATCATCTGGCAATAGCCGCGCTCCAAGCCCCAGACGCCGCCGCTGGTGCCGACGTCGACGTAGTGCAGGCCTTTCGCGGATAATTCTTTTGCGCGACGGATGTCGTCGATGTAGTAGGAGTTTCCGCCGTCGATCAGGATGTCGCCTTTCTCGAGTTTAGGGACGAGATCGTGCAGGGTGGCATCGACCACTCCGGCGGGAACCATGAGCCAGATGGCGCGAGGCTTCTGCAACTTTTTTATAAAGTCATCGATGGAGTTGCTGCCGGTCGCGCCGTCGTTGGCGAATTTCTTTACAGTGTCGGGCGTCCGGTCATACACCACGCACTGGTGGCCGTTTTTCACCAGGCGGAGCACCATGTTGCCGCCCATTCTTCCGAGCCCAATCATGCCAAGCTGCATCTTCTCGCCCTCCGCAATATTTGCTTGAAGCTCTGAAAAATTATTTAACTAGGCGATAGCCTGCTTCACCGCTTTCGTCAATGTGGCCAGGCCGGCGGCCGCGTCCTTACCGAGATGCACACGCAATGCGCGGCGCCCGCGTTCGGCCAGCACGGCGAAATCCCCACGCGCTTGCGCGGCCTTTACCACGCCAAAAGAATATTTCTGCCCCGGAACAGGAAGATCGATAGCGTCATCGCAAGTGATCTGCAGAAAAACGCCACTGTTGGGGCCGCCTTTATAAGCTTGCCCGGTTGAATGCAGGAAGCGCGGACCAAAACCGAGCACCGTGGCGACTTTTTTGCGGTCGCGAACGGCAAGGCGTATGGCCTGCAAGGCCTTCTCGTTGCCGTCATTCATGGTGATGTACCCGAGTACCGCGAAGTAATCGCCGTCGCGCAGGCGGCCGAGATGCGCTTTCAAGACTTCTGCGAGCCGCGGCTTGCCGTTGAGCACTTCGATATTTTTGTCGTCGGCGTACAGTTTGATTCCGTCGCCATCGAAGAACGGACTTTCTTCGGGCAACTGTCCGGATTTTTCGTATAGGCTGGTCAATTTTTTGGTTTCGATCTTGCTGGCTTCGACATCCGGTTGATTGAAAGCGTTGATGCCGATGATGGAGCCAGCGACGGCGGTGGCAATTTCCCAGCGGAAAAATTCCTGGCCAAGGTTGTAAATATTATCGACGGTGATGCGCACCACGGGATGTCCAGCGGCTTCGAGTGCTGCGATGGCGGTGTCCTGGGATTTATCCGGAGCGGTTTCCAGTCGCAGGTATGCGAACACGCGATCGTTGCCATAGATATCTGGACTTGCGAGGGGCTCGCGGTCCACGGGGATAATGCCTTTGCCGACTTTGCCGGTGGACTCAGCAAGCAGTTGTTCGAGCCAAGCGCCAAGATCGGAAATTCCAGGCGATGCTGCAATGGTGACCTTGTCGCGGCCATGATTCGTCGCCACGCCGAGAACCATGCCGAGTAGCGCGCCAGGATTCGAATCCGCCGGGACGGCCGCGCCGCACGCCTTCACCATCTCCGCGGTGTTGTTTAAGAATTTTGCGACGTCGATCCCCATAATGGCCGCGGGAACCATGCCGAAATTTGAGATTGCCGAATACCGGCCGCCAATGCCCGGAACGCCCATGAAGATTTTGCGGAATTTATCGCGCTCGGCCACTTCCTGGAGTTTCGAGCCAGGGTCGGTAATGGCGATGAAGCGTTTGCCAACCTCCGCCTCGCCGACTATTTCTTTCACGCGCTCGAAGAAATATTGCTTGTAGATGTTGGGCTCGAGCGTGCTGCCGGATTTGCTGGAGACGATGCAAATCGTGCTGGAGAGATCAACTTTGCTTTCGATGGCTTTGATTTGCGCGGGATCGGTGGAATCCAGGACGTGCAACTCCGGGTAGCCGTCGATTTTTCCGAAGGTCATGCGGAGCACTTCCGGGCACAGGCTGGAACCGCCCATTCCCAGAAGGAGCGCGTGTTTGAATCCGGCCTGTTTTACGTCCGCGGCAATTTCCTGAAAAACAGGAAGGTGCGCGAGTTGCTCCGCGGTGATCCCCAGCCAGGCGAGCCACTTGCCTTCATCGGTGCCGGTCCAGAGAGAAGCGTCGCACTGCCAAAGGCGGCGGACCTTTTCGTTCCTTTTCCAATCGTCTCGCGCGGCGGCAAAAGGCCCGGAAAGAGAACCCGGCAGCTTGTAGGTCTGCCGATCTAGACTCACGCGCGCACACCAGCGGTCTTGCCGGTGGCCTCCAGAAGTTCGGTGAATGCGTCGGCGAAAAGTTTTATTCCGTCGACGAGCAGCTTGTCGGTAATTTGCTTCATGGAGATGCCGGCCTTTTCGAGGTCGGACATGGTCTTAAATGCCTGGTCGACATTTTCCGTCAGGCTGGGTCGCAGTTTGCCGTGGTCACGGAAGGCATCGAAAGTCGCTGGAGGAATGGTGTCCACGGTGTCGGCGCCGATCAGTTCCTCAACGTAAATTACATCGCGGTAGGCTTTGTTCTTAGTGCTGGTGCTGGCCCACAGCAGCCGCTGCGTCTGCGCGTTCTTGGCCTTCAGAGCATTCCATCGCGGCCCGCTAAAAATTTCTTGATACTTTTTATAGGTGACTTTGGCGTTGGCGATGGCCACTTTTCCCTTCAGACCGTGCAGCAAAGCTTTCTGATTAGGATCGGTCGCTGTCTTTAACTTTTCATCGATCAGGCTGTCCGCCAAAGTATCGATGCGGCTGACGAAGAAACTCGCCACGCTGGCGATGTGCGCGAGGTTCTGATTCTTGGCGGCGCGAGCTTCCAGCGCCGCGATGAAGGCCTCGGCTACCTGCTCGTAGGCGGATTGCGCGAACAGCAGAGTGATGTTGATATTGATGCCTTCTTCAAGAAGTTGCCGGATCGCGGGGATGCACTCTTTCGTTCCAGGGACTTTGATCATGACATTGGGGCGATTCACCATCTTCCACAAACGCCGTGCTTCATCGAGGGTTTTTTGCATTTCGAGAGCCAACGTCGGGGATACTTCCAGGCTGACGTAGCCGTCGCGATGGCGGCTCTCGTCGTAGACCGGGTGGAAAATATCGGCGGCATCTTGAACGTCGCGCACTGCTATTTTTTCGTAAACTTGTGTGGCGTTCAGCTTTTTGGCATCGGGCGAATCTAAAATATCGGAATAAAATTTGCTGCTGGTAATGGCTTTCGCGAATATCGAGGGGTTGGAGGTCATGCCCCGCAGCCCGTCGTCGTGTATCAGCCTTTGCAGCTCGCCGTCGGTGAGCAAATCTCTGCGGATATAGTCCATCCAAGGCGATTGGCCGTAATCGAGAAGTCCCTTCAGGGGATTCTTGCCGCTCTTGCTAACTTCCGTGTCGCTGGTTCTCACTGAGGTGCTCATTTGTAACTCTCCTTCCGACTTCAAATCTCATTGTACGCCTGAGGCGCGATGTTCGCCTCTAGGGCGCTTTTCGGGTGGCGCTACCTGGCCGAGCTGCTCACAGCAAACTTCGATTCCAAAGCTTTCACTTTGGCTAAACGGCGGACATGGCGATCTTCATTGGTAAATTTGGCGGCGAGGTAAGCCTTGACCAGGTCTTCCGCCAACTTCACGCCGACGATGCGCGAACCAAACACCAAAACGTTCATGTCATCATGCTCCACGCCTTGATGCGCGGAGTAGGTGTCATGACACACGGCAGCGCGTATGCCGGTCAGTTTATTGGCCGCTACACTGGCGCCGACGCCGCTGCCACAGATAAGCACGCCGCGCTCGGCTTTGCGGTCGAGTATGGCTCGCCCGACGGCTTCGGCAAAGTCGGGATAGTCGGAAGGATTTTCATTGAACGCTCCGACGTCCAGAACTTCCTGGTTCATGGATCGCAGCAAGTCCCCCATCGCGACTTTTAACTGGAATCCCGCGTGGTCAGAACCGATGACAATTTTCATTGCCGCTCACTTTCCGATTACTTCCTTCACTGTCGCCACGACCTTGTCCGGTTGGAAACCAAATTTCCTTTGCAGGTCCTTCAAAGGCGCGGAGGCTCCAAAAGTATGCATGCCGATGATTTTGCCCTTTGACCCCACATAGCGATCCCAGCCAAGGATGGACGCTTGTTCCACCGAGACTCGCGCGGTGACGTCGGGAGGCAGGACGCTATCGCGATATTCGCGTGATTGATGCTCGAAAATATCCCACGACGGCATGCTTACGACGCGTACTTTTATACCTTCGCTGGTGAGCGTTTCATACACAGCCAGACATAGGGAAACTTCGCTACCGGTAGCCATGAGGATTGCTTCCGGCTTTCCGCCCTGTGCCTCAGCTAGGATGTACGCCCCTTTCGCAACGCCAGACGCCGAAGCGTATTTGGTGCGATCAATGGTGGGCAATGCTTGTCGAGTCAGCACCAGAACCGCAGGCTCTTTCTTTAACTGCATGATCACGCGCCAGGCTTCGATGACTTCATTGGCGTCGGCGGGACGCAGCAGGACGAGGCCGGGAACGGCGCGCAATGTAATCAATTGTTCGATGGGCTGGTGCGTGGGACCGTCTTCGCCCACGCCGATGGAATCGTGCGTGAAGATATAAATCACTGGTAATTCCATGATGGCGCTGAGGCGGATGGCTGGCTTGCAATAATCAGTGAAAATAAAAAACGTGGAGGCAAAGGTACGAATCTTGCACAGCGTCATCCCGTTGGCGATGGCGGCCATGGCGTGCTCGCGAATGCCGAAATGCATATTGCGGCCGTTGCGCGTGGCGGCCTCGAATTCCCCGACGCCATCAAAGGTCAAGCGCGTTTTTGTGGAGGGATAGAGATCAGCGGCCCCGCCCATAAGCCACGGCACATTTTTAGCGATCACATTGAGAACTTTGCCGGAAGAATCGCGTGTGGCTACACCTTTGGCATCCGTGGGAAAAGTCGGCATGCCCTTGTCCCAACTATCGAGCAGGGCGTGGTGGAGCATTTTGTTTAAATCTTCGGCGAGGGCTGGGAATTCGCTCTTGTAGGAGTCGAATTGTTTTACCCACGCGTTGCGCAATTCGCCGCCACGCTTGCCGATGCCTTTTTTGAATTGGTCGTAAACGCCATCGGGCACCAGGAATTTCGCGTCCGATGGCCAGCCGTAGAATTTCTTGGCCAGCGCCACTTCTTCCTCGCCCAGCGCTTCGCCGTGGGCTTCCTTGGTGTCCTGGCGGTGGGGAGCTCCCCAGCCGATGTGACTGTCGACGATAATCAGCGTTGGTTTGTTGTCGGTGGTGTTGCGGAATACATCGAGCGCCTTGTCCATTGCTCCAGTGTCATTGGCATCGGTGACATGCTCGACGTTCCAGCCATAACCTTTGAAACGTGTGGCTACATCTTCGCTAAACGCCAGGCTGGTGCTGCCTTCGATGGTGATGTGATTGTTGTCGTAGATCCAGCAAAGATTGGACAGCTTATGATGTCCAGCGAGCGAGGCGGCCTCACCGGAAATTCCTTCCATCATGTCGCCGTCACCGCAGATGGCGTATACGTTGTAATTAAATATTTCGAATCGCGGTTTGTTGAAATACGAAGCCAGCCACCATCGCGCCATGGCCATGCCGACGCTGTTGGCTACGCCTTGTCCCAGCGGACCGGTGGTAGTTTCGACTCCGCTGGTCATACGGTATTCAGGGTGACCGGGAGTTTTGCTGTCGATCTGGCGGAATTTTTTGAGGTCGTCGATGGTAAGAGCCGGTGAGTTCAAAACCTTATCGTCGGAATCGACGGCTCGGACCTGCGCAAGATGCAGCAGCGAATACAAAAGCATTGATGCGTGCCCATTCGAAAGGACGAAGCGATCGCGATCCGGCCATATCGGATCGTTGGGATCGTAGCGCAGAAATTTTTGCCATAGTGTGTAAGCCACCGGCGCCAGCGCCATCGGCGTTCCAGGGTGACCGGAATTAGCGGCCTGCACCGCGTCCATCGATAAAGTGCGGATAGTATTGATACTTAGTAGGTCGAGATTAGGCTCGGTCACTCCAGCTCCAGTGGCAGACAATTGCGGCCCCCATTCTTCGCGCACGCATTGGATGCGCCGACTACAGATTTGAATGCGGGAATTCTACGACAAAATAGTGTCGTAGATGATTAACAAATTATTTTGATGCAGGCACAGCACAATTGAGCCTAAAGACTTAGAGCTCTAGGCTGGGAGGAGCCGCCGATAAGAACTGCTGTGGAATTGTCGAGCCAGCTTTAATGTGAAGTGACGGCCGAAGCCGTCGCGTCCTGGGTTGACTCCTGGATAGTGAGCATGTCAGTGCGGGTTTTATCCCACTCACGAAGCATCAATCCGCTGGCGGTGAAGAAGCGCCGAATTTTCACGGAGTCCCAGCGCAGCACTTCCTCAAGCACCGGAACGAGAACGCTCATGGTGTTATCGCTCAACACCGTTCGCTGGGCGATACGCGTGATGAATTTCGCTTCCGACACCGCGATGGTCAAACCGTCGTGTTGGTTCACGTGCATCATGACCGGGAGATCGGAACTGCCATCGCCCATATAGATGATGTTGTCGTGGCTGATCCCGAGTGAAGCGCGAATTTCTTCCAACACGGTAATTTTTCCCCAACCAGCCGTGGCGCGAATGATGGATTCGACTTCGCCGGTCTCTTCGTTATAGCGAAAACGAGTACCGAAAATGTGGTCCGCGGCAACGATACCTTCGAGAGCGGACTGGATAATCTCCTGTGGCGCGGCGGAGATCACATTGAAATGAAAATTGTAACCGTCCGCCAGGGTATCGAGCGCGCGCGCAAACAGCGCGACATTGTGCTTTAGGCGAATGCGCTTGCCAGTCTCGATAAGGTGTGAGCGGCGCACGTGGCGGAACTCCGGGTCGTGCAAAATCAGGTAGCTCAGTTCGGCGCCTTGCTGCACCAGATTCATGTGCGATAGGCCGGAAACCTTGTCATGGAAACCGTGAAAACCAATAAGTTCGCTCAGGACCACACCTGAGTCGTTGAAGCTAAGGGTTTGGTCGAAATCACTCGCCAAAAGATACTGTTTAAGCATGTCCTAGTACTCCTTCTTACAGGGGAACCGGCGGTTAAGCTCAATCGGCGCGAGCCGCCTTGCATTTCAAGGATAACGTTATTTCAAGAGGCAGCGTCACGAATAATTCTGATAGGTGCTATGCGTAAAAAGATTGAACACAGTGTGAACATTAGGTTAGATGCAGCCTAGTGGTAAACGATACAAAGCAAGGGAGATGAGCCATTCTGGAACAGTTCCCTGTTGCAAGTTGAAGTGTTCCTTTCAGATACCGTTGGGCAAAATTAAAGCGAAACATCCAGGAGTTGCAGCTTGGAACCCCAGTTCGATACGATTTAGGGCATTACAAAGTCAAGGAATCGAGTTATCCACAGGGAGCTTGACTTTGTCTCACGGTGAGACTTTAGGCTGTCTTCTGGGTGGTCTTCCACCGAATAGGGGGTCCCCGGTGTGCCGTGTACATACAGCAGGCGGCTTTCTGCGCCGTTCAAGGGCCGGGCACCCCTCCGGCCGAATACCGCCAGCTGGTTGCCGGATTCGTCCACCGCGCGGTCACGATCGATGCCTTTTGATATCGCCAGCGCAGGTCCGCGAGTACGTGCCGTCCCGATAAGCTTTGGTATCGGGCGTGGACTGAAACCAGAGAAATGTGCGGGATCATCCCAAGGCGAAACAATTTCAAGGACCCGCAGGCCATTTTTACCGTCTGCCACGAACGCGAATGCACTGGCTGCGACCATCCCGATTTTTACGTCGTTGACGTCATTGAGCTGGCCGCCGGCGTTGAACACTTGATCGAGCTTCGGGGCTTCTGGCTTTTCCACGTCTACGATGGCCACTCCGTCTTTGCCGGCGGAAATATAGGCATAAGTGCGAGCGACATAAATGTTGCGCGCATCGGTCAACGGTACCAGCACATTTGCAACCGCCTTCGGTTGCGCAAGGTCGGTGACATCCAAGACTTTTAGCCCTTGGCGATCTACGACGAACGCATAACGAAACTGAATGGCGATTCCTGCCGGGCCATCTAGAACTGGCGCGCCGATCGTCGCTGTGATTCGCGGCGCCAGTGGATTATTGAGATCCATAACCACCAAATTTTTGTCGGTCAGGATATAGGCGTAAGTCCCCGCAATAGTGATGCGTCGAGCTCCGGTGAGAATGCCTCCAGGATTGAATGCCAGCGCGCGCTTGAGGAAATTATTTGCTGGGTTACCATCAAGAAGCGTGCCAACCCCGGGACTCTTCGAATGCAGATCGGGATTGCCGACGATGACCAGGCCTTCTTCTTTATCGGCGATGTAGAGAAATCCATACAACAAATGAATCGGTTGCTCTTCGTTTTCCGGCAAGCGCTGGCGCAGAGGGTCGATCGCCAGGGTGGACGGGGAAGCAACCGCCACCGCGTTTTTTGTGGGCACGTAGAAACGCTGGCCGATAGGGGAGACCGGAGCAGTGACCACTCGTTCGGAAAAACCCTTGTTGTCGATATTGGCGATGTCGTACACGCGCAGGCCGCCCGGCCCATTGGCGGTATACGCGTATTCCCCACGCGCCTGAATGTCCAGAATATTTCCGCTGTGTTCCGCGGCCGTTGAGAATTCGCGGTGCCGAGCCACAAATTTCCTAAAATTTTCGGGGTAGGCGGTGCGTTGCAAATCGCTGCCGAAGATCGCTTCCGGCTCATCATGTTCGGCGACAGCAATGGCTTCCATTCCCCCCTTTCCGGTGGCCACATAAATATAACGGCCCATGAAATTCATGAAGTTGGTGCCTTGCAGCAGAAGCTGCGCCATCCACGCATTGTTGTCGTTTGCCGCCGAAACGTGGCAGTCGCTGCATTGCTTGGTTTCTTTGCCACGCACGGTGTGGGGAACAAACGTGCTGTACGCCTGACCGGAAAATCCCGCCGCGGAAACCGTTTGCTGCGTGTAGTACAACCACTCGCGATTGGCATTCTGGGAACTTACCAACACCGCGCAACTGGAGCGCGCCGGAGCGATGCGATGTCCGGTCACTGTGCCATCCACACCGAGCATATAAATGTCGTCGCGCAGCACCTGAAAGTTGTAGGAGGTGTAATTGCGCGTGAGCAATCCTTCGTTGTGCAGCATTGGACGGCGGGCATTGGCGGTCATTTGCAGGTGGCAGCCAAAACAGGTCGGCGTCCAGGAAGTGTGACATGCGTAGCAGGTCATGCTGCTGTTGCCATGGGCCAGATGCGTGTCGTCTTTTGGCATCTCCGAATCGACCGCGCCATCTTTATTGATCAGCTTGGCCCGCAAGGATTTTTCGTTGAAGTGCACGTTGCCGGGAGTCACGCTGTCGGCGGTTTGCACGATTTCCCATTCTTTATTTTCGTCAGACATGGAGCGTTGAATCAGCGCCTCGCCGCGCCATTCGAAACGACGCTGTCCCCAAGGAGTCCGCAGAGTATCGAAGTTGTGGCCCACTTCATATTTACGAACGTTGCCGATCGCAGACATGGTCATTGGTGCTGCCGGGCCAGAACTCAGGAGCGTGGCTTTCTGTCGAATGGTGCCGTGACAATCGATGCAGTCGATTTCTATGGCAGCGCGCGGTTCACCGTAAATTTTGCCGTTGCCGTGGTTGTCCTGAGCAAAATGGCAATCGTTGCACTGCATTCCTTTTTCGAGATGAATGTCCGCTAGGTGCACTGCTTTTGAAAAGCGGTCGGGATCTTCAAAAGCGATAATATTTCCATCCTTGTCCAGCCAATTGCCTTTGCGATCGTGGTTGAATACCGCGCGAAAGATCCAGCCGTGTCCGTGAAAGTCGGCAAACTGCGTGGTCTTCAGCTTGGAATTAAATTCCGGGCTGCCGAGTTGGTCCAAAAATTTATCGTCATTCCACAGGCCGCGAGCCGTGGCGCCTTCTGGGTTGCGTGAAAGCGCTTGGTAGCGTTGCTCTTCACTGGGATTGCGTTGTTGCCTTGGATACATTTTGTCGCCGTCAATTTCGTTGTCCCACCAGGTCAAGCCGAAATAGGTGGTGACCATGTTGGTTCCCGGATGAATGTGACAAATCATGCATTGGCTGGAAGGAATGGAACGGGTGAATGCATGCCGGATCGGATGACCGGATTCGCTTTTGGAAATAGTTGTGTCCGATGATAAGCTCTGCCCGGAATGCCCAAATTTTGCGTAACTGCCGGAGTGTGCCGGATCCCGATCATTGGCGTAGATTACGTGGCAAGCCGAGCAGCCGCTGGAACGGTAATCGCCGGGATGATCGTTTGTTCCCGGAAGCGCCATGACCGGATCGAGGAGGCGCGTTTTTTGCAGGCCGAGAAACACCGGATCGGTGCGCAGCTCAGTGCCAAATCCGCGATCGCTCAGTTTGTCTTCTGGCTTGCCGGGATTTTCTTCGGCGATAGGATTGCCCACCTCGCTTTTCTTGCGGCCGCCGCGTTCGAACACGCGGAGTACATTGCCAGGCTGCGAAGTTTCCCAGCGATAAAGCGGATCAAGCTCCGGGAGCACGCCTTTCGCTCGAGTTTCTTCCGGCGTTGGCGTGGGCGAAGTTTTTATCGATTCGGGCTTGCCGTCACGGCCATAACTTTCGCCGAAGCGTGTATTTTTAGTGGGGTAGCCGCCATTGTTATATAGCGCCGCTCCCCAGAGCATGCCCGAGTGCGTCATCATGCTAGTGGAGACCGCGCGAGTTTCGCTGGCGTGGCAGCCATTTGATCCGCAGGTTTCAGGCGCGACGCGCAGATCGCCGGGGTTTACAAATTTTATATATTCGTAGGATTCATTCAGCCACGCGGTGAAGGCACGTTCAGGTAAAGCCGTGCGCTTTTTAAATGCAGAATTTTTCGGATGCACGTGAGCTTTGTCTTTTACTGCGTTGTATTCGGTAGAGTTGCTCGCAACTCCTGGGGCCACAGTCGCGAAAGAATCACCTCCATGGCAATCGGTGCAGGCGAGTTGCACGGTTTTTGTGGGATGCATGGTGGGTTCGTCGGTAGCGGTGTGACAGGAGACGCAACCCGCGGATTTGTGTTGTGCTTCTGCTTGGGACTGGCCCCGCAGGCCTGAGACCAGGGTAGAAGAATTGGTCGACGCATCCTGCGGCGAAGCGGAAGCCGTGCGCGCACGCACTGCAATCCACAAAAAAGCCGCAGCGATGGACACGGTGAGCAATAAAAGAAAATTGGCGCGGCCATGTTGCGAGACCCGACGAGAAATTGTCGCCAATTCGCAGCGGCCGCAAGTGAAAAGCTTTCTCAAAATATAAATTTCACCGATCCGAAGATTGAAAACAGCGTCCTACCCGTATAGATATCCTTGAAACCCTGCCCCGGCTGCAGCGCGGCCGCGCCACCGGTGAGAACAATATTTTCACTGAGTGGCGGACGGTATTCGACGCCGAGACCCAGATCGGTGCCGATGGTGTGATGTATTGGCGATTGAAAAAGCAGGAACTCCAGCGGTTCGGTGCGTTCGAATCGCAAAAAATCTACATTCGCAAAACCTTTTAGCTTTGGGGTGATATCAAAATCAGCGCCGGCATTGGCAAGAAAAATCCCCGGATTCACGAAGTTAGCCTGGCCTTCCTCCGGGCTGGCGCGTACAGCTGGAAACAAGCTGTCGGGTGACTTGATTAACACGTCCGAGCCGGTGAGGCGTATACCCTCGCGATTCCAAAAACTAAATAAGCCACCGGCAAAGTTGGGCAGGTCTTCAATGGAATCGAAGCCACGAGCGCGGCCGTCACGCGGATTGGCGTCACCCGAAGAGTAAAAAGTGGAAACGCGATAGCGGATCCAATCGCGGTCGTAGGACAGTTCCACCGCGGCCATTTGGGCGTTGACGGTAACGCGGCGGCCGGCGATGGGATTAAAAGTGTCTTCGCCGAGGGCTTGATAAAACGCGTGCGTGATATTTAGGCGCCCGATGTGTCCGCTGCCCAGCCAGCCAAGATATCCCACACGAATGCCGTGCAAGATCGGGCCTACTCCCTGATTGATCACACTCCCGATGGGCGCGGGACGCACCAGGAAACCGTTGTCATCGTAGTGAAGACTGGGATCATCTTTGTTGAACGCGCCAATAAATTCCGCGGTGTAGCCTGGGAAAAAGAAATCCTGAAGGTAAACATTGCCGAGAATTACTTGTTGATGGCGTTGGTCGAAAACGGTATTGAGGCCGCTATTGGTGTTTTTCTCGAGCAGATTGAAATATGCAGCGTTGTATTCGATGCGGTCGCTGTGAAGATTTCCGAAAATACGAAGGCCGGGCTGCTCATCGACAAAAAGGAATCCGCGGAAGTCCGCATTGAATTGTTGAATCCCGGCGCGCGCGGAAATGAAATCGTAATTGGAGCTCAAGTCGTGAAGTTTTACTTCCACGAAAGCTTCCTGCAGTCCGACGTGAGTATCAAAACGATTGGTGCCGGCCCGCACATCCGGGCTGATAATTCCCCGTTCGCGGACGGACAGATTGTTCAAGCTGATTTCAGGGGTGATTCGAATGCGCCAGTCGACTGGCTTAAAGGATGTATCGCCATGAAAAAGGTCAAACGTGAAGCGGAAGGTCTGATCGAAAAAAGCCTGGTCGCCTTTGCCGAAAAACGCACTGCTGCCGGGACGCGCGGAGCTCTCGTTGCTGGGCGATGACACCCGCCGGCCATCAAAAAAGGATTCCGCCGACGCGGTGATATTCAGAAAAGTCTGTTGGCCTAACACCTTGGGCCAAATGGGCTCGTCGCCTTTGTAGCGATTGCGATTGAACGGGTCATACCAGTGCGAGCGCGTGTAGATATATTCGCCGGCTTGGGGATAGCGTCGATAGTCGGGTTGCGAAAGCGCCCAGCGATTAGGAACTGTGTTATAAACGTCGGCGACCGGCGGCAGATAATCCGGGGCCAGTTCCTGAATGTAACCGGGGTCGGAATCGAGTCGATGCCGGAATTCGCGATAGGTTCCCTCCGCTGCAGGTGGATTCGGCGCAGGCGCAGGTCCTAATTCGGGAAGCCGCGGAAGTCGTGAAGCGGTTTCAACCGTCTTCGTTGCAGCCAGCGAAATTTCGAGAGTGAGAACTTCATTAGGCTGTAACGCAAGATCATGTAGAAGAAAACTTGCGTTTCCGGCCGCCTCCACGTTCAGTTCGTAATGTCCTGGTGCCACCGGAAAAATACGGAATAATCCTTCGCCGTTCGCGGTGGAAGTGTACTGTTGACCTGTTTGCAAATTGCGCAGCGTCAATTGTGCCCCAGGAACAGGGTTGCTGCCGCCGGTGGGCGTGCTCGAGCGAACCACCCCGTCAAGTGCGGCGGTGTTGGACGCTTGCTGCCGCGGAATGCGCATGGCGGGGCCTTGTTCGTGCGAACTGGTTGCCTGACCCGGAGCGTCCGCCTGGGGAAGTTGGGCGAACGCTTCGCTTGCAAGCCCCACGGACCGGCCGGCTACAAAAAAAATCGCGATACAGGCAGAGAGGAGTGCGACGGATACCGTCCGCAGGGAAGACATCGCGCTTTTGTCCTGCTCAAAGTAAGCCAAGGCCACGGGAGCGGCATCTACATAACAGCAAGCGGCGGCAAGGGGCAACAGTTTTCAGAGCCAGTCAGGCACTTCAAGCAAGCGCATTACGGCGATAGATCTGAGCGATAGACCTGACTGACAAGCCTGAACGATAGGCCTGAACGATGGACCTGGCCTTCATCACGTGGTTGCACTGTCCGCCGAACTCATTGAACACAGAGTGAAAGGATGATTGAATAGAGCATCCCCCAAGGCCAATGCATACATTGAGAGAACCCGTGCCCGCACGCCGCGCCCATGAAAAGGGCCGGGCCGTGCTGATGCTCAGCATCGCCGCTGTCGTAATCCTGATAGTTATGCTGTCGATTTTCCTGGTCGGCTGTGGGGCCGGGAGCCAGAGCACTCCGCAGTCGGCGGTTAACAGTCCGACCCCTTCCTCCGCGTCTGCAACGATCACTTTGAATGCTACAGATGTAGACACGATCGTCCGAGCGGCCACAGCCGCTACTTCTCCAACAACGGCGGTCATCGCTGTAGTGGATCGCGCGGGTAGTGTTCTGGCGCTGTATCGCAAGCCGGACGCGCCACTCACGGTGACCGGCAATTTCGGCATGCAGACCAGCACCAACGATGTAGCGATTGGGCTGGCGCGCACTGGAGCGTTTTTCAGCAACGATCAGGCCCCTCTACCGAGCCGCACGGTACGATTTATCAGCGGCGTGCATTTCCCGCCGGGAGTCTCGAACGCTTCAAACGCCGATTTGTACGGAATAGAAAACACCAATCGCGGTTGCAAACTCTCTTCGGAATTGGAGGCGAGAGGCATTCATCCGTCAACCGCGCTAGGCGGCGGCCCCGGTCCCGGCATCATTACCGGCAAAGCGGACGTGCTGGACAGCAATCCGAACGCCGTGAATCCCGGGGGACTGCCGATTTACAAGGGCGCAATTTTAGTTGGAGGAATTGGCGTGGCGGCGGTGCCGGCGGACGTGGCGGAATTCACAGCGTTCTCAGGCGCGCTAGCAAACGGCTTTGCTCCGCTTCCCACTCCGCTTCCGGCTCCGGGCGAAGTATTTCTTGGCGGCGTGGCGCTCCCCGCGATCAATCAGACGACCCGACCCGCATCCGTTGGCACGGGCACTTTTTCGGGCAGCTATGTGGTCAGTCCTCAGGCCGGTCAAGCGGCGCTTGAGGGCGATCTCGTTGGCCCCCACCCGAGCATAAATCCGAACCCGGGAAACGGCGGTCTGAGCCAGGCGGAAGCCACACAGATTCTCGATGCCGCCGAAAATACCGCGAATCAAACGCGGGCATCCATTCGGCTTCCGTTGGGATCGCGCGCGCGCATGGTGATTGCGATATCCGATCTGGACGGAAACATCATCGCGCTGCGTCGCATGCCAGACGCCACGATTTTTAGCATTGATGTGGCGGCAACCAAGGCGCGCAACATGGTGTACTTCAATGGCACCCAACGCAGCGATGCGGATTTGAGCCAGGTGCCGGTCGGCACCGCGGTGACCAACCGCACCATCAGCTTCGGCGCGCAGCCCTTTTTTCCACCGGGCATTGATGATTCGAATGCCGGGCCGTTCTTCCCTTTGTTCATGAATGACGTGGTTAATCCGTGCTCGCAAGGTCTGGATGGCGGATTATCGAGCGGAAATAACAGCGGGATCGTGTTTTTCCCCGGAAGCACCGGCCTGTATCGCAACGGGAATTTAATTGGCGGGTTGGGCGTCAGTGGTGATGGCGTGGATCAGGACGATTACGTGACCAACGGCGGAGCGGCGGAATTTCAAGCGCCTGCGAATATACGCGCCGACCAGATTTTCATTCGCGGCGTGCGATTGCCATATTTTAAATTTCCGCGTAACCCAACGAATTAAAATATTGCCGCTCCCACAGTGTTACGTTTAACGCAGGCGGGATAGATCAAAGTCCGCCGTGACGAATTCACCCTCAGGTGGCTCTACCGTGATGCTCGCGGAGTCGGCTGAAAAAGCCTTCGCCGGAAATTCGTATGTGAGCGTCGCACCGGTCAGAATACAAGGACCGTAATCTCCGCAGCTATAATTTGCCCGCCCGTGATAGACGGCGTTAGATAGCGCTTGATCACCGTTAAAAATTTGTACCTGGAAGTCTCTCCAGAAATCATCAGGTCGCGGAATCAAAGCCGAGGTGGAACCGGAGCGCGAATTCGCCTTGGCCGGGGCGATAAACTGGCCGTAGGTCTCCGTCAACTGAATTTGCACCGTAACTTTAACAATTTCTTTTCCTGCCTGGCGATGATCCAGTTCCGCTTGTTGGGCACTGTAATTTCCAATGTAATTGTTAGACAGTAGCGCGGCATTCACGAACGGCGTTCCGAACACTACGGAAGATATGTATGGCCCCATTTTCGGTGCAGGAAAGCGCCGCGTGGATTTTTCGACCAAGCCCTCAAGCGAGCCATCGTGGCGCTGGCCCAGGAAATACGCCTCACGTACGGACTCGTCGGACAACGGAGACTGAAACGCAAAAACAGGCTGCGCCAGCATCGCAAGCGCCGCGATGGTGGAGAACGTAGGCCGCGCCAATGAATGCATAAGCGCTCCTCTACGTATTAGACCGTGAGAAGGGCGAATATGGTTTCAGGACCACCGGACGCAACACTTGCGTCGGACCTGTCTTAACCATGCGAAGTGGTGCTTGTTTTTGGTGCTTGTTAGATGCCCTACATTATTAATTTAGCTGGCGCGGAATAAATGCGGCTTAAAAGGAGAGAAGCAGCTAAGACGTTTGGTCTTAGCTGCCTCCCGGGGTGTGTCCTCGAAGTGGTATTGATAACTTAGATGTGCTGGGGCGGAAAAGGTTTCACTCTCACTTAAATTTTTCTTGTTAAGTTTTGTTAACACCAAAAACGCTAATAAAACAAATACTTACGCCATCGTTCATCGCGATGACCAATTAATCGCATCAATTGTCTTGAGGTATGTAGGGTAAACGGCCGAGGTTTGCGCGCCAGCTTAATTCCTGCCTCTTCCGGGGTGCGGTCGCCTTTGCTGTTGTTGCAGCGATAGCAGCAGGCCACCAGATTTTCCCACGACGAGCGCCCGCCTCGCGAGCGGGGCACAACGTGATCCAGTGTCAATTCCGAACTGGGAAATATTCGCAGGCAAAATTGGCAGGTGTTGCGATCACGCAATAAAATATTTTTACGCGACAGTGCTCGGCTCTGTTGTGGGATGTGCCGGTAAGCGAGCAGCCGAATTACAGAAGGGACGCGGTGGGAATGAGCGGCGGAATGCACTTCCGCGTTATGCAGTTCTTCGGCTTGCGCCACGCCTTTCAGCATCAGCACCATGGCTCGACGTACGGCCGTCACGTTGATGGGTTCGTATGTGGCGTTCAGCACCAGCACAGGCTCCTGCATCAACGCCATACGGCGGGCCGTTATCGGGGATGCGAATCTACTACCAGCGGGACTTTCTGAGCCGGGCGCAAGCGCTCCAGCCGCATCGGGGGTGTGGCGCCCCCGGGAATCGACCATGCTTGGCCGTCGTGCGCTCATGGCGCTTCCCTCGGGTACGTTGCTACCGGAGATGTTCGGCGGCGTTCTTTAGAACCGCGCGGGCCACTGTCAACCCGATCACCGATCTGGCGCCGGCCGCGCGCAAAGTCTTGGCACACGAGTCCAACGTCACTCCAGAAGTCATTACATCATCTACCAGTAAGACGCGTAAATTGTCAACCTGGCTGCCTGGACGTGTGGCAAAAGCGCCACGGACCGATTCCCATCGTTCTTCATAACTTAGCAGATGCTTGTCCGGACGGGGACGGGTCCTGGTAAGCAGCACCGATTTGTAGGACAGTCGCAGCAGTTTGGCTAGCGGTTTGGCGATCAACGCCACGTGATTATAGCCACGCTCGCGCTCCCGCTGGCGGTGCAGCGGCACGGGCACCACCACGTAGACTGAAAAGCGGACCCGCCGTCCATGGCCAACTGAGCGAGCCGTCGCGCAAACAGTTTTCCCAGCGGGTCGATGTTTTCGAATTTCAAAAGCAGAATTGCCCGCACCAGCACGCCTTCGTATACCGCCCAGCTTCTTACTCGCTCGAAGGCATAACCGCCCCACTCGTCGTTTACGTGTTTACGCACGTGGGGCAGACGAACGCTTCCGCGTCTGAGGTGTCAGCTCCTTCGATAGGCCTGCCGCATTTGTCGCACACCGTGTCGCTGATTGCCCGAAACGAGGAGAGGCAATCATGGCAGATGGGAATGCGGGTGGCTTCCGTGAGGAGTTGTTCGCAGATGCGGCAACCGGCAGGGAAGACCACGCTGAGCAATGCTGAGCGCACTTCGCTAAGCCAGGCGCCTTTAAACCCTCTCGCGGACGACCGATCGGCGCGAAGCAATCCCCCGGGTCTCATGGGAGAAGCTTACCTGCATAGACCAGAAAAGTAAGTATTATTTAGTTATTTAACCAAATCGGATAGATTACAGCAGGCCCTGCTCCATCTTTTCCTGGCAGCTGATGCAGTGCTTAGCCCAGGGCACCGCTTCCAGCCGTTTCTGCTGCATTTCATCCTGGCAATTCGCGCACACGCCGTACTCATCCACCTGGATGCGCTTCAAAGCCGCGTCGATCATGTTCAGGATGGTGCGATCCGTGTTGGTCATGCCAAAGAGAAATTCTTTGGTGTAGGAGTTTGCAGCCTTATCCGCCAGATCGACAGTTTGATCATCATCCGCGGTGCGACCCTCTTCCTGGGTGCGCGCGATGGTCTTCATCAATTCTTCGCGACGGGTAGCAAGCTTTTTCTTAAAATACTCTAATCGTTTCTTGTCCATATTATTATTCCCACCCTCACAGTGAGTTATTGAGGGCATCTAAAAACTCCGTAGTGTAGGCCGACATGTACTCAGTGTCAATAGAACAGCGGTTCGGGTTCGCTGTATTACGCAACAGAAAATTCTGTAAGCGCTGCACGACCTCGAATGCGAGGCCCAACTCTACCGAGCATCAGCCTTTGATGATCGGCAGCGACATTTGGTTACTCGCCCGCGCCCCGAGTTATGGCCTGAAGTCCGATTCCGACGATCGGTAACAAACCGTATGGACCGTAAAGGTGCGGTTATGGCATCTCTGTAGCGATTCAACTTGCCGGGAGGTCATCATGATTAAGAAAACCGAAGGCGGCTACAAGGTTGTTTCAGAGAAGGGCAATAAAAACCTCGGCGGTCCGTATAAGACAAAGAAGGAAGCCGAGAAGCGATTGCAGCAAGTGGAATACTTCAAGCACAAAAAAGGCTAACGCGTCGAGGTGTTCCGTTTCCCGGTGACCTCACGATCGCAGTGTGTCCCGCTAAGCCCGATCGACTCGAGTGAAGAGTCTTGCTAGAGAGGTTTGGGATGTGCCGCCAAGGCCTCGCGAAACGCCGCCAGGTTTGATTTGTCCACTACGGCAGTGCCGGTGTCCACAAAGGTTGGGATGGGCGGCGCCGGCGCGGTATTCCACTCCTTGAACTCGTGCACCGCGTTGTGATGTAAATCGTCGAGGAACTTCAGTCCGTAATAACTCATCACGTAAGGTTTTTGTGCAATTGTCGCGGCGATAGCACCTTGTTGCACGAAGTCCAGCGTTTCCGGGTCTTTGTCGAACGCCACTATCGGAATTTTCCCGGTCTGATCCAGGCGATGTAGAGCCTCTGCAGCGCCCGGTCCGCCAGAAGCTTCCAGGCAGATAATGCCATCGATTTTTTCTTTGGCGTTTTTCGCGCCGAGCAGGGCCGAAATTTGGTCGTTTGCACTGCGCGGGTCGCCTTTGTCGTCAATGGTCTGTACCACTTTGATGCCCGGGAATTTTTTCAACGCTTCGTTGACGCCGCGCAAGCGTTCATCCAGATTGTCTTGTCCCGGAATGGAAACGATCACGACGTTTCCCTTGCCCTTGAGCAGATCTCCCATGCGCTTGCCGCTTTCCATCCCAGCGCGAAGATTATCAGTCCCGATAAATGTCACCCGTTTGGAATTGGGCGCGTCGGAATCGATGCAGATGACCGGGATTCCCTGGCCGATAGCAGCATCGATGGCATCCCTGAAGATCTCCTTGCGTGAAGCAGACAGCAATATTCCTGACGGCTTCTCACTCACGGCTTTTTGAAACGCAGCCAACTCCTCCTCCGGTGAGAATTTCTCTGGCCCGACGAATTCCACTTTGACGCCCAGCCATTTCGAGGCGTCCTGGAAGCCGGCCTCCGCCTCCTGCCAGTACGGCAGACTGGCATTGGTGGTCACGAATACGTAGCGCTCCTCTTTTTGGTGGTACGAATCCCCGCCGCACGACGCCAGCCCGATCCCCATCGCGAAAATCGCGCATGAAAAAGTCCCCAAGCGAAGTCGGTTCATAACAACTCTCCTTTAGTCGGTGAACAAAATTTTCCAATGATGGGAATACAGATCAGCACAAAACCACGCGAAACGGTGCCGCAACGAATGCCAGAGCCTATCACAAAGTCGTTCCCGGAGGGTTACGAGACGGTCAGAGCGAGAGAGCCGGCCGAGTTGTGACATATTCTTGCTATTAACTGATTCCGTTATCTTTTGGCTACCAGTACGCAGGTACGCTTGTTCCCGAAAATTCTATGCCTCATAATCGCAAGTACTTTATTTTGTGCACACCTCGAAGCCCGCGTCACTCCCTTTTCTGAGTGATGCGCCACTTTGATTGCTGTGCGCATTTGGTACGACGATGCCCGGGTTAAGGCACTTACTGCGCGTAAGGAAGCGATCAAAAACTTGATACCCCAGGATTTAATCGTGCTCGCCTTGCTCGCGGCTACCGCCCTGGTAGCCGGGTTTTTCGCATATATCTACAGCATAAAACGCCAGTCCTACCTGCTGGTTTGGACCATTGGCTGGGCTTTGTACTCGTTGCATTTTCTCGCTCCCGGCCTTTCGCACTGGTTCCCGGAAAACCCCATCGAAACTTCGATCAGCACCTGGATTTACACCCTGGCTTCCATCGCTTTTTTCATCGGGGCGCAGTTATATGCCCAGCGCGAACCCTGGATTGTCCCAGCCGGGGTCACTGCCGGGGTACTCGGCCTGTGGACCATTGGCAACTATCTGAACTATGTATCCATTTCCGTGGTGATTCCGTCGGCGTGTCTTTTCCTGGCGGTGGCGATCATCTTTTGGCAGGAAAGCCGGCGTCATGAGACCCTGGCCGACCATTTGCTGGCGATCTCTTTTGCGTGCTGGGCCATTCTGAGGCTATCGGTTTTTCTATTTTTCGCGCACGCCGACACCAGCCAGCGGACTGCGTTGATGTCCATCGTCGCGGTGCCTTCCGCCTTTGTCGCCATGCTCATGGTCATGGCGTTGTATGAAGAGGAGAAACGCCGCATCGAGCGCAACATGCTGGCGCTTTCGAATCTCAATCTGGCCACCTCCGGTTTCGTGGGCGGAGAAATCCAGCGCATGCTTTCACAGGCGCTTGACCGCGTGCTGGGTGTGGTACGCCTTCCATCTGGAGCGCTCTTTCTTCATCACGGCGATCCGCAGGGGCCGACATCCGTGGTGGCGGTAGGTTTGGATGACGCCTTCAGCCGCTCCGTTCAGGAAGAGGGATTGGACGATTATCTGGTGGGCTTGGTAGCTCGCCTGGGTGGCCTGCTGGGTTTTCGCGATTTGCGGGATGACTCGCTCTCCGCGCTGGACAAGGAACCATCCATTCGGCGGTTCCGGGAAATTGCTCTAGCGCAGGGATTGCGCAGCGTTGTCGCGATCAGTTTGCAGGCCAAGGAAAATGCTTTCGGCGTTCTGCTGTTGGGCACTTCGGATAGCCGTAAATTCACGGCTGCGGAGCTTCGACTGCTTCTCGCGCTGGGACATCAGATTGGTATGGCCGTAGAAAACAGTTATTTGATTCAACAAACTTCCCGGCGCTCCGAAGAGCTTCACGTCCTTAACGAGATCGGCCGCGCTCTCAGCTCCACGCTCAACAAGGAAGATCTGTTGCGCAAAGTCTGGGAAGAATTACGGCGTTTGTTTGATGCTGAAAATTTTTACATCGCGTCGCTGGAATCCAACAGCGATGAAATGACCTTCGATCTGGAAATGATTGACGGTGCGCGAATGCCAGCGCGCACGCGTCCTTCCGGGAATCACATTACCGAATACATTATCCGAACCCGTCAGCCGGTCTTGATTCGCGAGAACTATGCGGAGGAAGTTAAAAAACTGGGCGTTGATCCCATACGCACGCGCGGCTGTTTCTGCGGCGTTCCGCTGGTGGCTTATGACCGCGCCATTGGGGCCATGGCGGTGTTCTCGGACAGCGAGCGCGCATTCGATGAAGGTCATCTCGAACTGTTACGTGTGCTTGCCAGCGAAGCCAGCATCGCTATTGAGAACGCGCGTCTGTTCCAGGAAGAGCGCACCAAGGCGCGCCATCTTTCGCTGCTCAATATTATTTCCAGAAACGCTATCGCCACTCTTAATCCTGACGAAATGCTCGCCAAAATTGCCGAGCAACTGGAAGACGGACTCACTTACGATCACATTGGAATTGGCGTGCTGGAGTACTCCACACGCGAAATCGTGGTGCAGGCCGAAGCCGGCAAGCGTCGCGGCAGTTTAGGTCAACGCGTGCCGCTTGGCGCGGGGCTCATCGGACATGTTGCGCGCAATGGCGAGATGGCCTTCTATCGTGGCGCGAATGTCGCTGATGCCGCGCTCAAGCCGCTCCTGCCGGACACTGCAACGGCGGTGGCCCTTCCGATTTTCTATGCAGAGCAGCTTCACGGAATACTTTTCATCGAGTCCTCCGCCAACATCGAATTTTCCGAGGAAGAGATTCTGCTCATCCGCACGCTTGCCGACCTTATCGCGGGGGCGCTGCACAACGCCTATTCCTTCCAGAAAGCGCAGGAGCAAGCCATCACCGACGGCCTCACCGGCGTCAAGACGCACCGTTTTTTCATGGAGGCTCTGGGCAACGAGTGGAAGCGCTCCACGCGGGCCGCTCGGGCCTTTGCGCTGGTGCTGATGGACCTCGACCGCTTCAAATTCGTCAACGATTTTTACGGTCACCTTGAGGGCGACCTCGTTTTGCAACGAGTCGGACATATCCTCGAAACGAATTGCCGGCGCTCCGATGTGGTAGCCCGCTACGGCGGAGATGAATTCGTCCTGCTGATGCCGGAAACCAACATGGAGCACGCACGGCAACTTTCCTCCAAGCTGCGCAGCTTGGTGGCCGTCGATCCGTTATTGCGCGAAAAAAATATCAGCGCCAGCTTTGGTATTGCTTGCTATCCGTTGCACGGCTCGTCCCCGCAGGAATTAATCCAGGTGGCGGATGCATCCATGTATCTGTCCAAGCATCAGGGCGGGAATACCGTATCGACGGCCGATCACTTTGACCCCAACGAAGCGAAAAAATGGAAGCGCGACGTTCTGGAAGCGTATTTGGGGGTCACGCTGAAGCGCTTGTTTTCCACCGGCCCTGAGGCTTTCGAGGAAATTTATCTGCGCCTTAAGCAATTTACGGAATCTCTGGCGGCCACCGAAGTCGTCACCGACAAGCCCGCGGCCGTGGAAGGTCCACAGGCTTTGCCGCAAGCGGTTCTTGACACCGTGACCTCGTTAGCATTCGCTATCGATGCGAAAGACCATTACACCCAGGGGCATTCGCAAAAGGTTTCCGCCTACGCAGCGCTGATCGCGGAATCCATGTCCATGACCGAGGCCGAAGTGGACGAAATTCGCCTGGGCGCAGTGCTCCACGATATTGGCAAGGTCGGCATCCCGGAAATTATTCTGAACAAAGGCGGCGCTCTGAATCCGGAGGAGTGGGAAACGATGAAATCCCACGTAACCTTTGGCGCAAAAATTCTCGAACCCCTGACACCACTCGCGCGTATCCGCGAGATGGTTCTTCATCATCACGAATATTTTGACGGCTCAGGATATCCCGACGCTTTGGCGGGCGAGGAAATTCCACTGGGCGCGCGCATTATTGCCGTGGCGGACGCCTATGACACCATCACGAGTGACCGCGTCTACAAAAAGGGGCGACCCTCTTCCGACGCCCTCAAGGAACTGGAACGCTGCGCCGACGCCCAGTTCGACGCACGCATCGTGGAAATCTTTGTGCGCACTATGAGCCAGTTGCCGAATCCAATCATTGAAGTTGCAGCGGTAGTTCCCGCACCGCACAGCTGAGCGACGTGCCCTAGCGTTTTTCGAGCACTACATCTTTAATCGGTAAATCCCAGTGCGCGTCTAGTATCTCAAAGCGCCGCTGTTCTTCTTTTTTGTAACTGTCCTGATCCGGATAGAGCTGCCGAAGCAGTGGTTCACTATCAAAATTATCGTTCGCGATTGCCGCGCTCTTAAACACGATGGTCACCCGGTAATCCCATCGTCCGTCTTCGGTGCTGTGTAGACGCGGGGCGGTCATGCTCACGCGCAAGATACGTCCGAGCTCCATCTCTTTCCTTAGCACCGGGTAATGGTTTTTCTTGAATAGTGTGAGGAATTCCTCCGCATGTCCCCATTTGGTCTTGTAATAGTATTCCACCACGTAGGGGTCCTCTGTTGTCTCCACGGTCGAGCCACTCTGTCGCGGACCTGCAAAGGCTTGGGGGCTGGACGCCAGCGCGGCCGTAAAAACCACCGCCAAAATCGCAAATTTCCTCGCAGCTATCATGATCGGCTTCTCCTGAGTGTGGCTAAATCACGGCTAATTCCGAATCGCGCCTGCATGGTACCTCTTCATTGGGTTTCACGTCGATGACGCTGCCAATCCGGTCCAGCCAGCGATATTTATGCCGTTGCTAAAAGTAACGTGGAGGTTCAAACTGAAACTACACTCAGGGAATCGCGACCCTTTGTGATTTGCCCTCACCCACCCGGGCCATAGACTTGAATTCCGTATACCACAATTGTTATAACGCCGATTTCTGTGGATAATGAGTTTCGCTGAACAAGTGTCTGTCCCCGTTACCGTCTGATTTAACATTGCGAGGAACAAAAAACGCCATTATGGCTCGCGCACCAAAACGTAAAACCGTTGCTGCGTCTCGTGCCTTTCCGCAGTTAAAAAAGTCGCCCAGTGGCATTGCCGGCTTTGACGAGATAACTGGCGGCGGTCTGCCGACGGGACGACCCACCATTGTGTGCGGCGGCCCGGGTTGCGGCAAAACCATGTTTGCCATGGAATTCCTCATTCGCGGAGCCACGGAATTCGGCGAGCCGGGCGTTCTGATGACTTTTGAAGAGACCGGTGAGGAGATGAGCCGGAACGTGGAGTCGCTGGGATTTAACGTGCAATCGCTGGTCGACAAAAAGAAGTTATTCCTCGACTATGTGCGCATTGAGCCCAGCGAAATTCAGGAAACCGGCGAATACGACCTCGAAGCTCTGTTTGTGCGGCTCCAACACGCGGTGGAGTCGGTGGGCGCCAAGCGGGTGGTGCTGGACACGGTGGAAGCGATTTTTTCTGGTTTTGGAAACCGCGGCATGTTGCGCGCCGAAATCCGCCGGTTGTTCCGCTGGCTAAAGGATCGCGGCCTAACCACGGTGATCACCGCCGAAGGTGGCGAACGAAGCCTGACACGCTATGGCCTGGAAGAATATGTCTCCGACTGCGTAGTTTCGCTCGATCATCGCGTCAACGATCAGATTTCCACGCGCCGTATGCGCATCGTGAAATATCGCGGGTCGTCTCATGGCACTGACGAATATCCTTTCCTGATCGACAAGAAGGGCTTTTCCGTCTTGCCCCTGTCTTCCATTCGCCTGGATCACAAGGTTTCCAAAGACCGGATTTCTTCCGGGATAAAAGACCTTGACGTAATGCTGGAAGGGCGAGGCTTCTTCAAAGGCTCGTCGATACTGGTGACAGGAACTTCCGGCTCTGGCAAATCCACCGTGGCCGCGCATTTTGCCAACGAAACTTGCCGCAGTGGCAAGCGCGCCTTGTACATCGCATTCGAAGAGTCCTCCGCACAAGTCACGCGCAATATGCGTTCGGTGGGAATCAACCTCGGGCAATACATTCAAAAAGGTCTGTTGGGATTTCACGCCTGGCGTCCCAGCCAACATGGCCTGGAAATGCATTTGTTGCGCATTCACGATCTAGTCGACGAATTCAATCCTCAAGTTGTCATCGTCGATCCCATCACCAATCTCATCAGCGCTAATCTCAATGAAGTCCACGCCATGCTGATGCGCCTGCTGGACTTTTTGAAAGACCGCCAGATCACCGCCATGTTCACCACGCTCACCGCCAATGGCGGCACTGAAGAACAAACCGAGGTAGGGATTTCCTCGCTGACCGATACCTGGATCCTGTTACGCGACCTGGAGCTGAATGGCGAACGCAATCGCTGCCTGTATGTTCTAAAATCGCGCGGCATGGGGCATTCCAACCAGATTCGCGAATTTGTTCTTGGCCGCAACGGAGTGCGCTTACTTCCCGCGTATGTGGGATCGGGAACCGTCTACACTGGATCGGCGCGCCTTGCACAGGAAGCTCGGGAAAAAGCTGAGGCGCTGCGCGAACAGCAACAGTTGGAGGAGAAGCGCAAAGAATTGTCCACCAGGCGCAGTGTTCTGGAGTCGCAAATCGCTGCGTTGCGTTCCGAATTGTCATACGGCGAATCCGAATTTGCGCGGCTCACCCGGCAACGAAGCGAACGCCAGCAAAGGTTGGCCCTGGACCGGGAGGAAATGGGCAAGATCCGCGGCGTAATCAACGATAACCAGGGCGTGAACTCATGAGGAGCTCCAAGGTGAAAGCCAAACCTCCGAAGGGCCAAGGCACCGGGAACGCTAGAGATGTCGTGCTCGAGCTTCGTCTGTATGTCGCGGGTCAAACACCAAAATCTTTGATTGCCCTGAAGAATTTGAAAAAAATCTGCGAGGAACATCTGCAAGGCCGTTACTTGCTGCATGTGATCGATCTTGTGAAGACCCCGCAACTGGCCCAGGATGACCAGATACTTGCCATTCCTACGTTGGTGCGCAATCTTCCTCAGCCGATTCGCAAAATTATCGGTGACCTTTCGGACACCCAGCGGGTGTTGGTGGGGCTCGACCTCCGCTCGCAGGCGAAATAATATGGAATCAGTATGAAAACCAAGGGTAAAAGCAGCCGAAAACCGAAGACAAACGCCCCCGCAAAGAGGACGCGTAGTAGAGCAGCGAAGAAGCCCGTTAAGCGCTACGCCCTCCGGTTGTATATCACCGGACAGACTCCGCGCTCGCGCCAGTCGGTAGAAAATCTTCGCGCGCTGTGCGACAAACATATTCCCGGTCAGTTTGACCTTGAAGTCATAGACATCTATCAGCAACCGGCAATGGCCGCGGCAGGACAGATCATTGCCGCGCCGACCCTGATTAAGTCCATGCCACTACCGCTGCGCCGGCTGGTCGGCGATTTTTCGGACCAGGATCGCGTAATTCTTGGGCTGGATATCAAGCTGAGTGGGGAGCGGGGAAGTGCCTAAGCGGAAGAAACATCCGGGCCGAGCCTCACAGGAAGTAAGCGATCTGCAGGGTCGCGTAGCAGAACTCGAAGAAACGCTTCGCGCCATCCGCATGGGTGAGGTCGACGCTGTGCTGGTCTCCGGCCCGCAAGGCGACCAAGTTTTTACCCTGCAGGGAGCCGAACATCCGTACCGCCTGATGGTCGAAACCATCGACGAAGGCGCGGCGACTCTTGCTGACGACGGCACGGTTCTTTATGCCAACCGCAGTTTTGCGGAAATTTTTGACGTTCCTCTTGAAAAATTAATCGGCGCCCCGCTGAATGATTTCGTATTCGGCGAAGATCGTGAACTGCTGGCCCATCTGATCGCGGATGCCAATATCAATATTGTCCGCGGCGAAATTCGTCTGGATAGCCACCGGCAGCGCCCCCGCACGATTCGTTTAACGCTAAGTCCGGTTCGTGAGCAGGGCGTTCACACCATTTGCGTGGTTGCCACGGAACTTACGGAATTGATCGAAACCAACGAAGCGTTGCGCGTCAGCGAACTTTCGCTACGCCAACTTTCCGCGCGGCTCTTGAAACTCCAGGACGAAGAGCGCCGTCGCATCGCCCGCGATTTGCATGACACCACCGGCCAAAAAATTGCGGTGCTGTCCATGACCCTCGATCGCCTCGCCAAGCTGGTGGATACCAGGAAAGCCGATGTGAAAGACGCTTTAGCCGAATCACGCGACGTGGTCGCCAAAATTGGCGAGGAAATTCGCACCCTCTCGTATCTATTGCACCCGCCGCTCCTTGATGAATGTGGACTTGCTTCCGCGGTGCTCTGGTACGCCGAAGGATTTAAAAAGCGCAGCGGAATTCATCTCAGTGTATCGATTGACGAAGAGTTGGTGAGGCTCACCACCGATGCCGAGACTGCTTTGTTTCGTGTGCTGCAGGAAAGCCTGACCAACGTGCACCGATACTCCGGCAGCCTCAGCGCGGAGATTCGCATTTTTCGATCCGCCAGTAAAGTGCACCTCGAAATTGTCGATCATGGAAAAGGCGTGAAGGCTGGAACCGAACCAACTGCGTTTGCCGGTGCGCCAACTCTCGGCGTAGGTATTCCCGGCATGCGCGAGCGCATCCGCCAATTGGGTGGCCAGTTGGAAGTGGAATTTAGCAACGAGGGCACGCGCGTGTACGCATCGCTACCCACGGAAGCCTTTACGGAAGAAAGCGAACCAGCTCGGGATAAGGAAAAATTTCAAGGCAATAGCCGCCAACCGCCGGTGGTTCGTAAACGCATCCTGATCGCCGACGATCACGAGGTCATGCGTCGCGGAGTGCGCGGCCTGGTGGAAAGTCAGGAAGAATGGTCCGTTTGCGGCGAAGCCATTGAAGGAAATGAGGCCATCAGGAAGACCAGGGAATTGCATCCGGACCTCTTGATTCTCGACGTCAGCATGCCGGGGGTGAGCGGCATTGAGGCCGCTCTGCAAATCCTGAAGGATGACCCTAATATGAAAATTCTTTTCTTCACCATGTACGATTCCCCGCAAATGATGCGCGAGATTTCCAATGTCGGCGCCTGGGGCTACGTCGCCAAAGCTCGTGCGGGGAACGATCTCGTTGACGCCGTGCGCATAATCTTTGACGGCAAGAAATTCTTTCCGCGCATTGCCTCCGCGTCCTGAAACGAAAAACATCTTTCGCCTGAAATGACGAGTAAAGCTATTCGATTGGCTTCCGCGCGGCTGGCGCATTTATTTTTTTCAATTGTTAAGTGATGTTAAGAGGGCATTCATTTTTAGGACTTTTTTTCTAAAGCCTTCTCCCGATTGCACGAGTCTCCGGGTAGGCCAACCATAACGGCAGAGCGAATCTTGCGATGGTAATTTGGCGCATGGAATTTGCTCCAATCCCAAAAAAGTCGAGGAACGTTATGAATGACAAACAATTGAACGGACTACGGGTGGCTATCCTTGCCACTGACGGATTCGAAGAAGCGGAATTGCTGGAACCGCGAAAAGCTTTGGACGCTGCCGGAGCGAAGACCACGTTGATCGCTCCAAAGAACGGCAAGATCCAGGGCATGAAGCACGACGAAAAATCTGACAAAGTTACCGTGGACACTACCTTCGACAACGCTAATCCCGCCGATTTCGACGCCGTGCTACTTCCGGGCGGCGCCTTGAATGCCGACGCGCTCCGGGTGGTGCGCGCGGCACAGCAATTCGTTCAGGAAGCTAACAACGCCCGCAAACCAATAGCTTTTATCTGCCATGCTCCGTGGCTGCTGATCTCTGCCGGGTTGACCAAAGGCCGCACGGTCACCAGCTATCACACCATTCAGGATGACCTGCGCAACGCCGGGGCAAAGTGGATGGACAAGGAAGTTGTGCGTGATGGCAACTTTGTCAGCAGCCGCCAGCCCTCAGACATTCCCGCATTCAATCGTGAAATGATCTTGCTGTTCAGCGAACCCAAAGCGAGGGCGGCGCACTCCGCAGTTTAAAACAAATGCTAACAACCCCGGGTTCCATTAAGCCCCGGGGTTTTCTCTTTTCCTTGCCAGTGAACCCGCGCACGTTTTCTGCGCGCACTCCTTGTAACTCCGCTCCGCTATCGCATAAAATCCATATTCTTCTGACCGGGTCATTCTTTAAGGAGTTTCATGTCTCATCGCATCGCCGCAAAAATTACGGGTGTGGCAGGTTGCGTTCCTCCCAAAATTCTCACCAATGCCGATTTGGAAAAAATGGTGGCCACCAATGATGAGTGGATTCGCACGCGCACCGGCATCCGCGAACGGCACATCGTAGAAAAGGGCACGCCCACTTCGCATCTGGCTGTCCAAGCCGCAAAAGCTCTTCTCGCGCAGACCAAAACAGACCCCTCCGAAATCGATTTGATCGTGCTCGCCACCGTTACCCCGGACATGATGTTTCCCGCGACTGCGTGTGTTGTTCAAGATAAGCTCGGGGCGACGAAAGCGTGGGGATTCGACCTCTCGGCGGCCTGCGCGGGTTTTGCCTACGCGCTCACGGTCGGCGCTCAGTTCGCGGCCGGGGCACACAAAAAAGTTCTGGTTATCGGCAGCGACACCATGAGCTCCATCATCGATTACAAAGATCGCGGGACGGCAATTCTCTTTGGCGACGGCGCTGGCGCGGTTTTACTGGAGCCCGCTGGCGACAATGAGGGCATTCTCGACTTCGCTCACGACGTGGACGGTTCCGGAGGCAACTTTCTGTATATGCCGGGCGGCGGCTCGCTGAATCCTCCCACTCACGACACCGTGGATAAAAATATGCATGTCGTGCACCAGGAGGGCTCGCAGGTTTTCAAGTACGCGGTGCGGCGCATGGCCGAGCTAGCCGTGAATTTGCTGGAACGCAATGGTTTCAAGAGCGACGATCTCGCGCTGGTCGTGCCTCATCAAGCCAACCTGCGCATCATTCGCGCCATGCAGGAGCGGCTGGGCGTCGAGGATTCGAAAGTAATGGTGAATATCGATCGCTACGGCAACACCACTGCGGGCACTATCCCGTTGGGCTTGCGCGACGCTGTAGTCGAGGGGCGCCTGAAAAAGGGCGACCTGGTCCTGCTTGTCGCCGTGGGAGCCGGCTACACCACCGGCGGCGTGCTGATGCGCTGGGCGTATTAAGAATAAAAGTTTCGAGTATCGTTCCCTAGTACGGTCTGATCGGAGCCCTCCAGGTATGCGTGTGCGTGCCGTCGCTTTGATCCAAAGCAGTTGTTGTTATAGGCCGCGGACAATCACCGCAAGGCGGCGTGGATTTGTATTTCGTGCAACGCGCCGCCGCGGGGGGAACCATTGCTGTTGAGAATCAACGCGTGGGGCTCAACTTCGAAGAGAAGCAATACGAATATCTCAGCACTCCCGGCGTGGTGCTCGCTAAGCACCTGACGATTAGTCCGCAGAGCGCCGACGTGCGTGTCTTCGCGCGCGATACATCTTCCGAAGCGTTGGGTTGGGTAGCGATCCCGGTACAAGCCCTCTTCGAAGGTCCGCAAATCGCCAGCAGTTTGCCAGCGAAGATTGAGTCCCGGAAGTGAAAGGAACGGTGCGCAAGGCTTAATGGGTCTGCGACGTTCTCTAGTTGCGTATGCAAAATGCGCATTCGCATTTTTGTGGCTGGCGTCAGCGTCCGGTTAGCAGGAGCGCAACGCCGCAGCCAATTCCAGGTTCGCTTGCAGCCGATGATCGATCTGCACTGCGGCGTAGCGCGCGCAAATCGTGCCTTCCTGTTCTATCCATTGCGCGACGGCGGGAACGCGCACGCCCACCATCATATTCAGCGCGCGGGTCAGTCCGTAATAAAACCGCACCATCGCTAAGCCACGTCCCCGGGGCGTGAGGTCCGGTGTCAGGGCATGCAGCCCCGCAAATTGAACGAAGTCAGCTGCTTCAAGCGGCCGATTCTCCGCGGATATGGCCGCGAGCACGGACTCAGAAACTGGTTGAGAAGCGACACTGGCTAGAACGGCCCGCCAGTAATACATGCCGAATTGGCTTATGGCGACAGCTGATATGGCGAAGAGCATAGCGGCGAACATACTTTTTTCCTCACGCGTATTCTCGCGTCACCCGCAGTTTTGCCCTATAGCTCACAAGTACCAAGCCCCTAGGACTTCCACTTAACTAGCTGTATTAAATGGACTTACACATCTGCCAAGGTGCGCATTGCCGGGATTCTCAGTTTGAACTAAGCTGCCCCGCGCAATCATTAGGTGAAATACATGACCAATTCCCGCTGCCTCAAAACTGGAACAACGCTCGTCGCTATGCTGATGGTCACCGTATACGCCTTCGCGCCAGCCATTACATTCGCCGACGAACCCAAGGGCCGCCAGGCTGATCGCAGCGCCATTCGGGCGGTTCTCGACGCCCAAGAAAACGCCTGGAATCGCGGCGACATCGACGCATTTCTTAAGGGCTACTGGCATTCGCCTGATCTCACTTTTTCCGGGAGCAACGGCATTTTCCGTGGCTGGGACGCCGTGATGGCGCGATACAAAAAAAATTACCCGAGTCGCAGCGCTATGGGCGCGCTCGATTTTTCCCAGCTGGAATTTCGCTTTCTTGGGCCCGATGCCGCCCTGGTTCTGGGTCACTGGCATTTGAAGCGTGAAAAGGACGAAATCGGCGGAGTATTTACTTTGGTGTTTCAACGGATCCCCGAAGGCTGGCGCATCATTCACGACCACACCAGCGCTTCGCCCATAGGAACAAGTCCAAAGTAACGATTAATTTTGTTGTGAAGTTTCTTCGACGAGCTAACAAGCGGTTTTGCGTCTACAACAATTCCAGAATGTCTTCGTAACGTTTAAACGGCGGTATCAAGTACGCGCCCGCCATTTCGGTGCGCGCCCACTCCATCATTTTTCGCGCCACTTCAAAGCCGCAATCTCGCGCGGTGGCGCCTGCCACTTCCAGGGACTTCAACACCGCAGGCGGAATCACAATTCCCGGCACTTCATTATTCAACCGCAGCGCCTGCTTGTAACTATTCAGCGGCCACACCCCGATCAGCACCGGAATCGCAGGCTGGCCACCCAGTTTTTTCAAAAATGCATGCCAGTGCTCGGGATCAAACAATGGCTGGGTCATCGCGAAGTGCGCTCCGGCCTCGATCTTGGCGTGGAATCTTTCAATCTCGCCGTCGAGATCGTCGGCCACAGGATTGAGCGCCACGCCGATCGCGAAATTTGTCGCGCCACCCAGAGTCTTTCCAGCCCAATCCGTTCCTTGGTTCAGCCGGTGCAAAACTTTCACCAAGCCCACGGAATCGACTTCATACACGCCACTGGTTTCCGGATAATCGCCCACCGATGGAGGATCGCCGGTAATTGCCAGCACGTTGCGCACACCGCCAACGGTCCATGCGCCGAGCAGCATGGCTTGCAATCCGATAATGTTGTAGTCCCGGGTGGTCAGATGCGGCACGGTTTCCACCCCGCGAGCTTCCAGCGCGCCGGAGACAACCAACGCATCCATACCCACGCGCGCCATCGCTCCGCTATTCACATCAATGGCATCAACGCGGCCCGAAGCCATGATTTTGTCCACTTGCTCATAAACGCGGTCGAGCGAAATTCCTTTTGGCGGATCGATTTCCACGCACACGCCGAATTCTTTGTTCTGCAGCTTGCGCCAGAACTTGCTTTCCGGCTCGCGTTCCTTCACTGCAGTAGGACGAGCGGGCGTCGTCACTTGTGCAACCGTCGCGGCTTTCACCGGGCGCAGTGACTTTACGGCCTCAGCCATGGCATGAATGTGCGCCGGAGTCGTTCCGCAGCATCCTCCCAGGATGCGCACTCCCATTGCCGCAGCCTCGCGCGCAAACAGCGCAAAATATTCCGGAGAAGATTTGGGATAAACGATGCGGTCGCCTTCACGCTTGGGGAAGCCCGCATTAGGCATGCCGCTCACGCGCAAATCCGCTACGCCCGCCAGCTCCTGCAAAATCGGCAGCAACGCCTGCGGGCCAAGCGTGCAATTCGCGCCAACGACCTGAACATTTTTGTGTTTTATCTGCTCGGCAGCGGCCGCCGGACGCAAATCCCCGTAGGTCGTGCCCTCTTCGGAATAGGTCAGTTGCGCGATGATGGGCAAACCGGAAAACGACCGTATCGCATCGATGGCGATCAGCAGCTCTTCGATGTACGTAAAAGTTTCCAAAATGTAGAGATCGACGCCGCGCTCTTCCAGTGCCAGAGCTTGCTCATAGAAAATTTCCTTGATTTCCTCAGGCTCCGGATGTCGCGACTGCACCCCCAACCCCAGTGGACCCACGGACCCCGCCACGAGCACTTCACTGCTCGCCGAATCGCGTGCTTCGCGAGCGATTTTTACGCCGCGGCTGTTCAGTCGCTGGACTTCATCGCCAAGTCCCAGCGGAGCCAGTTTGAAACGGTTGGCGCCAAAGGTGTTCGTCTCGATGATTTGCGCGCCCGCCTGGATGTAGGACTGGTGCACACGAAAAACGGCTTCCGGCTCGGTGCTATTGAGCTCATCGAAACAGCGTTGCGCCCCCACGGTTTCGTGCAGCAGCGAACCCATCGCCCCATCGGCAATGAGAATCGCATTCTTCAAACGTTCATTAAATTCCTGAATCTTCAATTGTCTTTCCCAGTGTTTTGAATTTAGGAAGCGAAAGGCGCCATCAACGCTTTTGTTCCATCAGGCTGGCGACCGTGCTCATTAAATCGTATTTCGTAAGGATTTCAAACCGCGCGTTGCCCATTTCCACGAATACCGCCGGATTTTCGTGGCTCAAAATATGGGTGATACGTTCCACCGGCGCGCTTCCGGGAATTTGCGGCAGCGGCTTGCTCATCATTTCGCGCACCACCAGCTTGCGCAAATCCTTGCCTTGCAGCGCCAGGTTTAAAATTTGGTCCTCGTAAATCGTGCCGATGGGCAAGTTCTCTTCGAACACCGGAATCTGCGAAATATCCTGCTCCTGCATGGTTTTTAGCGCATGAAACACGGTTTGATATGGCCGGGCGATAATCAGGTCGCGCGCTTTGCGTGTCGCATGTTTGGCGTGCACCACTTCCGCTGCCGTAATGGCCACGGCCGCGTCAACGTAGCCGCGTTCGCGCATCCATTCATCGTTATAAACCTTGCTCAAATAGCGCATGCCGGTGTCCGGCAAGAGCGCTACCACGAAAGCCTCCGGCCCTAAATCCTTGGCCAGCCGCAGCGTTGCGGAAATGCATCCGCCGCCTGACCCGCCTGTAAATAGTCCCTCCATCTTCACTAGGCGCCGTGCAATAACGAAGCATTCCTCGTCGCTGACCTGCAGCACATCGTCGAGAATCTTTAGATTCATGGTGCTGGGGAAAAAATCTTCGCCAATGCCTTCTACCACATAGGTCTTGGCTCGGATGGTTTCGCCGCGCTTCACGAAATCGTAATAGAGTGAACCAATCGGATCGACGCCGATAATCTTGATGTCCTGATTTTTCTCTTTCAAGTAACGGCCCACACCGCTGACCGTTCCGCCCGTGCCTATTCCGCAAACAAAATGGGTGACTTTGCCTTCGCTGTCCTCCCAGATTTCCGGGCCGGTGGTCAGGTAGTGCGCTTCCGGATTCATGGGGTTGTCGTACTGGTTGGGATAATAGGAATTGGGAATTTCGCGCGCCAATTTTTTGGCCACGGAATAGTAGCTGCGCGGGTCTTCCGGTTCGACTGCCGTGGGGCACACAATTACTTCCGCGCCCAGGGCCTTCAACAAATCCACTTTTTCCTTGGACTGTTTGTCAGTGATGGTAAAAACCATTTTGTAGTTGCGTACCGCGGCCACCAGGGCGAGACCCATGCCGGTATTTCCGGAGGTCCCCTCGATGATCGTGCCGCCCGGCTTCAACAAGCCCTTTTTCTCGGCGTCATCGATCATGGTGATGGCGATGCGGTCTTTCACTGATCCGCCGGGGTTGATGTAGTCGGCCTTCACGTAAATCTGCGGCTTCAATCCATGATTGATGCGATTCAG